>NZ_JBYITE010000007.1:0-197639 GCF_057709105.1 Streptomyces sp. bgisy100 | reverse complement strand
CGGTGGTGACGGTGATGGTGAAGGTGACGGGTTGCCCCACGACGGAGGGGTCGGGCGAGGAGCTGACCGTCGTCGTGGTGGCCGCCCGGTTCACCGTCTGGGTGTCGGTGCCGGTCGAGGCGGCGAAGCCGGCGTCGCCGTCGTACGTCGCGGTGACGGTGAGGCTGCCCGCAGCGGCGGTGTAGGGGTGCTCGACCGTTGCCGCACCGCCGGAGAGGGCCGCGGAGACGGCAGGGGAGCCGTCCCCGAAGTCGAACGTCACGTTCCCGGTCGGCACCCCCGCACCCGGGGCGACCGGGGCGATGGTGGCCGTGAACGCCACCGGCTGTCCCGTCACCGACGGATCCGGCGACGACACCAGCGTGGTCGTGGTGGCCGCCCGGTTCACCGTGTGGGTGTCCAGCCCGGTGGACGCGCTGAACTCGTCGTCACCGCTGTAGGTCGCCACGACCGTGTGCGGACTGCCCACCGCGGAGGTGAAGGTGTGGCCGACCGTCGCCACCCCGCCGACGAGCGGTGCCGTGACCGGCGGAGTGCTGTCCCCGAACAGGAAGGTGACGGTACCGGTCGGGGTCCCGCCGGACGTCAGCGGCGTCACGGTCGCGGTGAACGTCACCGACTGTCCGGTCACCGAGGGATCCGGCGACGACACCAACGACGTCGTCGTGGTCACGATGTCGTCCTGCTGGGTGTGCGTGTCCGTGCCCACCGACGGGGTGAAGTCCTCGGTGCCGCCGTACATCGCCGTGACGGTGAACGGGCCGCCGACCGCCGGGTAGTTGTGCACGACGGTCGCCACACCACCGGACAGCGGCAGCACGACCGGCGGCGACCCGTCGCCGAAGTTCACGGTGACGGTGCCGTCCGGGGCGCCCGCCGCCGCGGTGCCCGACGTCACCACGCTGATCACGGTGACCGCCTGGCCGGGCGCGGACGGATGCGGTGAGGTCGTCACCGTCGTCGCCGTGGTCGCCCGGCTGACGGTCTGGGTGTCCGCGCCCGTCGAGGCGGCGAAGTTGACGTCCCCCTCATAGGTCGCCACCACGGCGAACGGGTCCTCCGCGGCCGTGGCGTAGACATGGGTCGCCGTCGCCACGCCCCCGGACACCGCCGCCGTGACCGTCGGCGAACCGTCCCCGAACTCGAAGACCACACTGCCGCTCGGCGTACCCGAACCGGGGGCCTCCGGCGTGACGGTCGCGGTGAACGTCACCGACTCGCCCACCACCGACGGATCCGGCGACGACACCACCGATGTCGAGGTCGTCGCCGCGCCCACCACATGGGTGTCGGTGCCGGTGGAGGAGGCGAAACCCTCGTCGCCCTCGAAGGTGGCCGCGACCGTGAACGGGCTGCCGGCCGCGTTCTCATAGGTGTGGGTCACCGTCGCCGTGCCGCCGGTCACCGGAACCGTCACCGGCGCCAGGCCGTCCCCGAACGTGAACGTCACCGTGCCGGACGGCGCGCCCGCTTCGGGCACCTCCGGCGCGACCGTCGCGGTGAAGGTCACCGGCTCGCCCACCACGGACGGCTCCGGCGACTGCACCGACGTGGTGGTCGGCGCGTCACTCACCTCGTGCTCGTCGGTGCCCACCGACCCGCCGAAGTTGCTGTCCCCGCCGTACGTCGCGGTGACGGTGAACGGGCTGCCGGCCGACGTCGTGTAGGTGTGGGTGTGGGTCGCCAGACCGTCCGCCAGGGCCACCGTGACGGGTGCGGTGCCGTCGCCGAAATCGAAGACGACGCTCCCCGTCGGGGAGGCGGTGACGGAGTCCGCGACGACGGTCGCGGTGAACAGGACCGCCTGCCCGGCCGGCGCCGGATCCGGCGAGGAGGTCACCGTGGTGGTCGTGGCCGCTTCCACCAGGGTCTGGGTGTCCGTGCCGGTGGACGGGGCGAAGCCGGCATCGCCGTCGTAGGTGACGGTGACGGTGTACGGGCTGCCGGTCGCTTCGGCGTAGCCGTGGTTCACCGTTGCCGCGCCCCCGGTGAGCACGGCGGCGACCGGGGTGGAGCCGTCCCCGAAGTCGAACGTCACACGGCCGGTCGGAGTGCCGGTTCCGCTGCCCGGTGCCACCGTCGCGGTGAACGCGACCTGCTGGCCCGCGACCGACGGGTCCGGCGAGGACGTCACGGCGGTCGTGGTGGCGACCCGGTCCACCGACTGGGTGTCCGTCCCGGTGGATCCGGCGAAGCCGTCGTCACCGTGGTACGTCGCGGTGACCTGGTAAGGGCTCCCGGACGCGTCGGCGTACGGATGCGTCACCGTGGCCACACCGCCCGCCAGCGGCACGCTCTGCGGCGGGCCGCCGTCGCCGAACGTGAACGTCACGGTGCCGCTCGGGACTCCGGCCCCGGGCGACTGCGGCGTCACCGTCGCGGTGAAGGTCACCGGTTGGCCCACCGCCGACGGGTCCGGGGAGGAGGTGACCGACGTCGTCGTCGCCACGGCGTCGACGGTGTGTGTGTCGGTGCCGGTGGAGGCGCCGAAGTCGGCGTTCCCGCCGTAGGAGGCGGTGACGGCGTACGGGCTGCCCGAGGCGTCCGCGTAGACATGCGTGGCGGTCGCGACACCACCCGTGAGAACCGCGTTCACCACCGGCGAGCCGTCGCCGAAGTCGAAGGCGACGCTGCCGGCCGGTGTCCCGGAGCCGGGCGCCACGGAGGCGACCACGGCGGTGAACGTCACCGGCTGCCCCGCGGGCGACGGATCGGGGGACGACGTCACCGTGGTGGCCGTGGCCGCCGCGGCGACGGCATGCGCGTCCGTGCCGCTGGACGGGGCGGACGCCGCGTCACCCGCGTAGGCCGCGGTGACGGTGTACGGGCTCCCCGACGCTCCGGCGTAGGCGTGGCTCACGGTGGCGACGCCCCCGGACAGGGACACCGTGACCGGTGCGGTCCCGTCACCGAAGTCGAAGGTGACCCGCCCGGTCGGCTCGCCCGCGCCCCCGGACACCGTGGCCGTGAAGCTCGCGGGCTCACCGACGACCGACGGGTCCGGCGACGAGACCACCGTGGTCGTGGTCGCCGCGCGGCCCACCGTGTGTGTGTCGGTGCCGGTGGAGGCACCGAAGTCGGCGGACCCGCCGTAGGAGGCGGTGACGGTGAACGGGCTGCCGTCCGCGTCCGCGTAGACATGCGTGGTGGTGGCCGTACCGCCGGAGAGCGAGGCGGTCACCGAGGGGGTGCCGTCGCCGAAGGAGAACGTCACCGTGCCCGTCGGCGTACCGGCACCCGGGGAGGTGGTGGTCACCGTCGCGGTGACGGTCACCGCCGCGCCGGCCACCGAGGGGTCGGGCGAGGTGGCCACGGCCGTCGCGGTGGCCGCCTGGTTCACGGTGTGCGTCTCGGTGCCGGTGGAGCCGGCGAAATCGGCATTGCCCCCGTAGGCCGCGGTGACCGTGAGCGGACCGGCCGGTGCGGCGGTGTAGGTATGGGTGGCCGTCGCGATGCCGCCGGAGACCGGTGCTCCCACGGTGGGCGAGCCGTCGCCGAAGTCGAACGTGACCGTGCCCGACGGCGATCCGGCGCCGGGCGCCACCGGTGCCACCACGGCGGTGAACGTCACCGGCTGACCCGTCGACGACGGATCGGGGGAACCGGTCACCGTGGTCGTCGTGACGGCCGGGTTCACCGTGTGGGTGTCGGTGCCGGTCGACGCCGTGAACACCGTGTCCCCGCCGTAGGAGGCGGTGACGGTGTACGGGCTGCCCGCCGCGCCGGTGAACGTGTGGCCGACGGTGGCGACGCCGCCCGACAGCCGGGCCTCCACGGCCGGTGAGCCGTCGCCGAAGGAGAACGTCACCGTGCCGGTCGGGAGACCCGTCCCGGACGGGCCGGGGACGACGGTGGCGGTGAACGTCGCCTGCTGGCCGACCGCGGACGGGTCGGGGGAGGAGAGGACCGTGGTGGTCGTCGTGGTCCGGCCGACGGTGTGGGTGTCCGTACTGCTCGAGGTCCCGAAGCCGGTGTCCCCGCCGTAAGTGGCGGTGACGGTGTACGGGCTGCCGTCCGCGTCCGCGTAGACATGCGTGGTGGTGGCGACTCCGCCGGAGAGCGTCGCGGTCACCGACGGGGTGCCGTCACCGAACTGGAAGGTGACCGTGCCCGTCGGCGTACCGGCTCCCGGAGGCAGCGGTGCGACCGAGGCGGTGACGTTGACCGCCTGTCCCGGGACGGACGGGTCGGGGGAGGTGGCCACGGAGGTGGTGGTGGCGGCCCGCCCGACGGTGTGGGTGTCCGTACCGGTCGACGGCCCGGAGTCGGCGGAGCCGCCGTAGGCGGCGGTGACCGTGTAGGGGCTGCCCGACGCGCTGGTGTAGGTGTGGGTGGCCGTGGCCACGCCACCGGAGAGAGCGGCGGTGACGGTGGGAGTCCCGTCGCCGAACGAGAAGGTGACGTTGCCGGCAGGCGTGCCGCCCCCGCCCGAGCCGGCCACGGTGGCGGTGAACGTCACCGGTTGGCCGACCGCGGACGGATCCGGGGAGGAGGCGACCGTGGTGGTCGTCGTCGCTCGCCCGACGGTATGGGTGTCCGTGCCGGTCGACGGCCCGAAGGCGGTGTCCCCGCCGTAGGTCGCGGTGACGGTGAACGGGCTGCCCGCCGCGCTCGCGTACGGATGCGTCACCGTCGCGACGCCACCGAAGAGCGTCGCGGTCACCGGCGGAGTGCCGTCCCCGAACGCGAAGGTGACGGTGCCCGTCGGGGTACCGCCGCCTCCGGCCGCGGGGGCGACCGAGGCGGTGACGGTGACCGGCTGGCCCGGGACGGACGGGTCGGGGGAGGTGGCCACGGAGGTGGTGGTGGCGGCCCGCCCGACGGTCTGGGTGTCCGAACCGGTCGACGGCCCGAAACTGCCGTCGCCGCCGTAGGTCGCGGTGACCGTGTACGGGCTGCCCGCAGCGCTCGCGTACGGGTGCGTCACCCGCGCGACGCCGCCGGAGAGCGAGGCGGTCACCGAGGGGGTGCCGTCGCCGAAGGAGAACGTCACCGTGCCCGTCGGCGTCCCCGAACCGGGGGACAGCGGAGCCACCGTGGCGGTGAACTGCACGGGCTGCCCCACGGCGGACGGGTCCGGCGCCGAGGTGACCGTGGTCCGCGTGGCGGCGGATCTGATCCGCACCGTATGGGTGTCGGTGCCCGTGGAAGGGAGGAAGTTGATGTCCCCGCTGTAGATGGCCACCACCACGTGCAGGCCCGGACCCAGAGCGCCGGTCGTGATCCGGGCCGTGCCGTTCACCAGTGGTGCCGTCAGACTGAGTCCGGTGCTGATGAAGAAGGTCACCGTGCCGGTCGGCGTCCCGGCTCCGGGAGGAACCGGGGCGACGGAAGCCGTGAAGGTCACCGGCTGGCCGAACGTCGAGGGCTCGGGCGACGACGACACGTAGGTGGTCGTCAGCGCCTTCAGAACGGGGTGTGAGCTGGCCCCCGTCGACGACGTGAACCGGGAGTCGCCACTGTAGATCGCGGTGACGCTGTAGGTGCCCGGGCTCAGGCCGTTGGTGGAGACGGTCGCCCGGCCGCCGATTACGGGGGCGGTCAGCGTGGGCCCGCCGCGGATGACGAAGGTGACCGTCCCGGTCGGTGCCCCGGGGCCGAGCGGAACGACGGTGGCGGTGAACGTCACGGGTTGCCCGTGGACCGTCGAGTTCGGCGACGAACTGACCAGAGTGATCGTGGAAGCCATGCTGTGGCCCTCCCGGTGTGTGGCTGATCGGCCCGCTCATCGACCGGTTGCGCGTGGCTGCGGGAGCCGGAAGCGACCGATGGCGGGGCGCACATCGCCGCGCTGCCGGCCCACACCGGGACGGCAGGCCATCGGCCGATATCCCCAGTAAGCGCGGCCCGGTCGCCGCCACGCCATGGCCGGGACCGGCATTCCCCTGGACGAGGGAGCGCTGAAGCGGCGCGCACAGCGCTCGGCACGCGTACGGCACCGTCGCACGACGACGGCGATTCCCGCCCCCCGCACCACCGTTGGCCCGGGAGCGAGTCCGGCGGGGCCCCTCGCCCCGCCCGGCCCGTCGCGCGGGGGACGGGCCGGTCGAGGGGCCCGGGCCGCCCCGGCCCGAACCGGCCCGAACCGGCGCCCCGATACCCGGACCGCCCGGCCCCGGGGCGTCCCTGCCCGGCCCGCCCGGCCCTGGGCCTCCCTGCCCCGGACGGTCAAGTCCGGGGCATCAGGCCTGGCTTGTCACTCCGGCGCCGTCATCACCGGCCTGTTCACCACAGCTCTGTCAGCCCTGAGCGGTCACCTCCTCCCCCGGCTGCTCCGGGGCCCGCCGCTCGGCACCGACCGCGTCCGCGGCGCTGTAGGCCGCCGCCTGCAGACGGAACATGCCGGCGTACTCCCCGCCCTGTTCCATCAGCTCCCGGTGGCTGCCGTGTTCGATGATGCGGCCACTGTCGAAGACGTAGATGGTGTCGCACTCGACGACGGAGGCGAGCCGGTGCGAGATCAGGACCGTGATCCGGTCGGCTCGGTGGCCGCCCCGGAGTACCGCCTGGTAGACGGCGTGTTCGGCCTTCGGGTCCATGCTGGCGGTCGGTTCGTCCAGCAGCAGCACCGGAGCGTTCTTGTAGATGCCCCGGCCGACGGCGATCTTCGCCCACTGGCCCGCCGACAGTTCCTGGCCGCCCTTGAACCGCTTGGAGAGCAGCGTGGTCCAGGAGTCCGGCAGCCCGGCGATGACCCGGTCGGCGCCGGACGCCACCGCCGCGGCGAGCGCCTGCCCGGGATCGGCCTCGGTGAGCGTGCCGCGGGAGACCGTGAGGTTGGACAGCGCGCTGAAGGGGAAGTGCACCGGGTCCTGCAGCACGGTGGCGACCCGGGCCTGGAGGGATTCCGTGTCCAGCTCCGTGACGTCCACCCCGTCCCAGCGGATCGTTCCCCCGCACGGGTCGTACAGCCCGGCGATCAGGCGTGAACAGGTGCTCTTGCCCGAGCCGTTCACCCCGACGAACGCCACCGTCTGCCCCGCGTGCAGCGTCATGGAAATGCCGTCCAGGGCGGGGACGTCCTTGCCCGGGTAGGTGTACGACACGTCCTTGAGGCTGATCGTCCGGACCGACTCCGGTGCGGCCGGCCCGCGGCGGCGGGGCAGCAGACCCCGGCAGCGCTTCTGGAACGCGAGGAGGTCGTCGACCCACATCGCGTGCTCGTAGACCAGGTGACAGACGTCGACGAACCGGGTGAGCGACGTGTGGGCGGCCTGGATCGCCAGCACGGCTCCGGCACCGGCGGCCAGCGGCAGCCAGCCCGCGACGAGCATGGCGCCCAGCACGGTGTAGGTGATGCCGGTGCCGACACCGCCCGCGCCCCGCCCCGCCAGCGTCAGCAGTGCGGCGTTCGTGCCCAGGCGGGTGTCCTCCTCCGCGATGCGCGCGGTCAGCCGGTGGTGTTCGGCCAGGAGTGCGCCCTGCGCGGTGTCGGAGCGCAGTTCGGCCGCGGAGTCACGGTCGAGGAGCAGCCAGCTGAAGACCCGTACCCGGCGCTGCAGCGCGTTCCACCGTTTGAACGAGTGGAAGCGGGCCCGTGCCGCGCGGACCGCCGCGGCTCCCACGGGCACGACGGAGAGCGGGAGCAGCAGGAGCAGCAGCGGGTGCAGCAGGGCCAGGACGGCGGCGGTGGCGCACAGGCCCAGGAGCGAGGAGGCCAGGGTGACCACCTGCCCGACGATCATCCGCGCGTAGAACAGGCCGCGGTCGTGCGCCCGGTAGGCGTCGTCGTGCCACTCGGCGTCGTCGACGACCTCCAGCCGCACATGGGCGGTCAGCCGGAGGAACTCCGTCTCCAGAGCGGTACGGATTCTCGGCGTCAGCCGCGCCTCCGCCAGTGACACCCCGGCCTCCAGCAGCGCCCGTACCGACAGGCAGGCCACCACGAGCAGGAGTTGCGGCACCGCGGCCCGCACCTTGGCCGGGGTCGGCCCCTGGGCGAACAGCTCGTGGAGCACGGCCACGGACGCCATCAGCCCGAAGGCCGCCATGGCCGCCGAGGCCAGTTGCAGCAGGACGACGGCGAGGGTGGCCCGGGGGCCGGCCCGCCAGGCCAGCCGGCCGACCTGCCGGACGATCCGCGGCAGCCGGGCGAGGACCTGGCCGACGCTTGCGGTGGCCGCCGCCCCGTCGTAGACGGACCAGTACGCCTCGGCCATCCGGTCGGTGATGTCGTCACCGTCCCCCTCCGGGGCGACGGACGCCGGGGGCAGGGGCAGGGCCGGGCTCTCCACCCGGGGACCCGGCAGCTCGGCGGTGCCGGGCCGCGGGGCGTCCGGCCGGTCGGTCGCGGTCATGCCGTCCCCCTCGGTGCGGGGCGTGCCGAGGCGCACGGGGCTTGCGGGGCGCGTGCTTCGGGACGCGCGGCGTCAACCCGGCGCCGGGTTCCGGGGCGGTCACCGGGCGGGTTCTCGAACACGACGTGAAGAGGAGTGCGGGCGGGCAGTGGATCCATGGGTCCTCCCGAGGCGCGTGCCGGACGTACAGATGCTCGGACAACGCCCGCGATCAAGGACCCGTAACGGGGAATGCGGGACGAAAGGCCGTACGACAGTTCGGATAGGCGGGGAGGCCCAAGGGGCGTCGCGGGATGACGCGGCCTGCCACGTTCGATTCACTCGTGAGGGGGTGCCTCACCCCTGCGGGGGATTGCCGCCGGCCCCGTGCGGGCGCGCTCGCACCGCCCCGCCGCCGCCCACGGGAGGCCGCGCGCCTCCTCTGTCCCGGCCGCCCTCCGGCAGCCCGGCAGCGCCGGCACCTTCCGCGCGGAGCGTGAGGAGCGGCGGACCGTCGGTGATGCGAGAGCCCTCCGCGGCCCCCGGATCGCGCCCCGGCTGTGAGCCCCCGCACAGGAGCTGCGTCACATTCCAACGCCGGTAGTAGGCACGGGAGCCGCTCCCCTTCCCAGGGCACGGCTTCCCCGGCCGAGATCGCGTCGGCTTTGCTCCGTAGTGGGGTAGTACGTCACACCATTGCATCCCGCTCCGGGCCGCCCTAACCATGGCTGACGTTCCGGGGAGCCGAGTGCCGGACGGGTGATCCCCACCCGCTTCCGACCGCTCCGGCCCACACGCGGAGTCCCGCTCCGCACTCGCCGAACCGACCCCCCGGTCGGCCTCCCCACACGTCCCCTCTGGAGAGGTGCTTCTGCATGACCGCCAACATTCGGACCAGCAACAGCCGCATCGCCCGTTTCCGTAAGCTCTCCGTCGCCGGTATCGCCACCGCCGGTGCCGCGGCCGCGGCTCTCACGCTGGCCCCCTCGCCCGCCCACGCCGCTGAGCCGGCGTCCGCGAGCGCCCCGGCGGCCACGGTCCAGGCGGCCGACGCTCCGGCCCCCAAGAAGGCCAAGAAGACGTACCCCGACAACCTCGACGGCTGGATCAAGCAGTCGCTCGACATCATGAAGGACAAGGGCATCCCGGGTACGTACGAGGGCCTGCACCGCAACATCATGCGGGAGTCCGGCGGTGACCCGAACGCCCAGAACGACTGGGACGTCAACGCGCAGAACGGCACCCCGTCCAAGGGTCTGCTCCAGGTCATTCAGCCGACCTTCGACGCCTACCACGTCGCCGGTACCGCGAACGACTCGACCGACCCGGTCGCCAACATCACCGCTGCCGCCAACTACGCGGCGGACAAGTACGGCTCCATCGACAACGTCGACTCCGCCTACTGAGCCGCAGCAGCGCGACAACCGGACCAGGAGGAGCAGCGCCACCAACTGTCACTCCGCCGGTGCTGAAACAGCAGACCGCCCCCCGAGGACTCTCTCCTCGGGGGGGCGGTCTGCTGGTGCCGTGCGGGACCGGGCCGTGCCCGGTGTCGGCGGACCGGGCACCGCTCCTGACCCATGGGGCGGAACCGGTGGATGCCCCGGCAAGGCGGGACCGCCGCTCGGGCACCCCGCGGGCACGTCACTCAACTCGACTGCGCCGCCGTCTCGGCGGGCTGCTCCGCGGCGGACTCGTTCCGGATCGGGGCGTAGTACACCGACTTCTGCTGCCGGATGCGCTCCGACGACCCCTGGGCGGCGAGCGTCTCCAGGGCGGTGCGCACCGCGGTGGGGTGGAAGGTGCGCTGCGGATGCTGCTTCTCCAGCGCCGAGGTCACCTCGGCGACCGAACTGGGCTCGCTCTGCCCGCGCAGGTGGCCGTGGACGAGCTCGCGCAGCGTGGGTCCGGTGCGCTTCCCGGCCTTCGCCGGTGCCTTGGTGCCCGCCGGGGCCTTGGCCTTCGTGGGGGCCTTGGCCGTCTTCCGGCTGCCCGTCTTGGCCTTGACCGCCCGCGGCGCGGTGTCCTTGGCCCGCCGCGCCTTGGGCACCGCTGCGGCCTTCGGCGTCGCCGCACCCGACGACTTCTTCGTGCCGGAGGCCTGTGCGGCCCGCTCGGCCCCCAGTGCACCGCGCATCGTCTGCAGCAGCTTGTGGTCCTCCTTGAGCGCGGCGAGCTGGGTCTGCAGCGCGGACAGCTCGGAGTTGATGCGCTCCTGCTCTTCCTCGTTGCGCTCCAGGTCGGCATCGACCCGGGAGGCGTACTCTTCCTTGAGGTTGCTGTGTTCCGGCTGCTCCGGCATGGGTGACCACTCTCCTCGTACTGCCGTTGGTGCCCGGATGCTACTCACCTTTTGTGCTCCGTGAAGGCACAGATCACATATCTACGCCGTGACGGCGTAGTGCGGTGGCTGTCCTCCTACCCCGTCGATGCCTGTCTCAACTGCGTCTGAACAGCACCGATGTCTTCCTCCGGGGCGTGCGCCGGCACCGGTCGGGTGGCCGCACCGGTCCGTACATGTTCCCCCGAACAGGACGACCCGGGGATGTATGTGCCCATCCACCGCTGTGGTTCCCGTGGTGGCGACAGGCGGTTCCCACCGGACCTGCCTGCAGGGTTTCCCGTGGAGGTGTCGACGGCGCTGCTGCGCGTGGGTGTTGCGTGGCGGTGTTGCCACCGGCAACAGCGCCGCCCCGTGGGACCGGTGAGGACTGTTGCCGCAGCGGGGCGCAACAACACGGTACGGGAGAGGGAGTTGCCAGTATCGCCGTTGCCGAGCGCAACACTCCCCGGACGCCCCATGCTGTGCCCCATCGCCGGACGGCCGTCCGACGACGAGAGCGGCCGGTGGGCCGGCCGCGAGCCCGGAGAGGGAACTGGTGGAGCGATCACTGTTGTCGCCGAGAGCGGCACGGGTGCCGTCAGGGACGTTACGGACCGGAGGCCGTCATGGGTGAACTGCGTCCGCTGGCCGACGATCTGGACCACGAGGCGAGGGCTCTGGCACAGGCGCTGCGCGAGTTGTTCGTCGGTCTGCAGGTGTCGGTGCGCCGCTATGCGGCACGACGACTCCGGGACGCGGGCACCTTCTCGCGGTACCTGAGCGGCACCCGCATCCCGCCCTGGGACGTGGTCATGGACCTCTTCACCGACCTGGCCGAGCACCGCGGGACGGCGGCGACCCCGGAGGCGATCGAACTGGTCCGGGGCCTGCACCGGTCGGCCGTGCAGAACAGCGGATCGCCCCGGCACGCCGTGGAACTGCTGGAACAGCAGCTCGCCGACGCCGACCGGGTGGCCCGGAGGTCCACGGCCCACGGCGACGTCCTGGGCGAGGCGCTCCTGGACCGCCGGCACCGCATCGCGGACCTGGAGGTGCGGCTGAGCCAACTGGAGGCGGAGTGGGGCGCGGAGCGGGCACGCGCGGACGCCCTGTCCGCGGCCGCACCGGACCTGGACGGTCTGCTGCGGGAACGCGACACCCTGGAGGCGGAGGTGGGGCGGCTCTCGCAGGAGCTGGGCGAGGCCCGGCGGCGGCGTGACGAGGCGGAGGAGCGCTGCGAACTGCTCGAACGGCAACTGGAGACCATAGAAGCCACCCAGCAGGCAGCGGGCCACCATGCCCTCGTCCCTCCGCCCGAGTCCACGCCGCAGACCATGCCCCGGGTGCTGATCGTGGACGATCAGCCGGACAACCTGCTGGCGATGACCGCCGTGCTGTCCACACTGGACCAGGAGCTGGTGGCGGTCTCCTCCGGCCGTGAGGCACTCAAGGCCCTGCTGGACCACGACGACTTCGCCGTGATCATCATGGATGTGCAGATGCCCGGGATGGACGGCTACGAGACAGCGGCGCACATCAAACGCCGCAGCCGAAACCGGGACGTCCCGATCATTTTTCTCACCGCCATGGGCACCGATGCCGAGCACTCGGCCCGGGGCTATGCGGCCGGCGCGGTCGACTACATCGGCAAGCCCTTCGACCCCTGGGTGCTGCGCGCCAAGGTGGCGGTGTTCACCGGCATCTTCCTCGAACGCCGGCTGCACACTCGCTGACCCGGCTCACCGGCGCCCGGATCCACGAGGGGCCCGGTCCACGAGGGGCCGGCCCCACGAGGTGTCGGCGCACGACCCGTCTCCGCCGTGTCCACCGCGCCCGCGACTACCCGTCATCCACTGGGCAGGGGTGCCTTTCGCGGGACGGCCACCCGAAGGTGTGGTGCCGTGTCCCCAGATCGTGGCCAGGGAGTTTCCCCCGTCGTCACCGGGTGAAAGTCCCGATTGCTCAAGTGATCCACTCCCAGCGTCAGGAGAACGTCATGCACGCTCGTACTTTCCTCAGTGCCGGTGTTCTGGCCGCCGCGGCCATTCTCGGCAGTGGCGCCGCCGCCATCGCCGACTCCGGTGCCCAGGGGGCCGCGGCCGGGTCACCCGGCCTCCTCTCGGGCAATGTCGTGCAGGCCCCCGCCTCGGTGCCCGTCAACCTCTGCGGCAATACCGTCGATGTCCTCGCCGGCTGGAACGAGGCTGCGGACAACACCTGCGGCAGCGACTGACCTGCCGTCCCCCGCACCACGACACCGCTGTGGCGGGCCCCCGCACCGGGCCCGCCACAGCGGTGTCGTCGTGCGGTCGGGGGCGTGCGGACACAGAGGCCTCCGCGGGCTCACCACTCCATGGGCCCGCAGCCCCGGGCGCCGCTGCCGAGCTTCGCTCGCGGCGTGTCAGAGGAACCGGCGGATCGGCGCCACGGCCGCCTCCCGCACCCGTTGCAGCGCCGGGCGCCGCCGCCACCGGCCCGCGTCGATCGGATCACTGACCGCCAGGTCCTCGTCGAAATGACGGTCCAGAGTGCCGGTGAACCCTTCGTCCAGAGCGGTGAGCATGACCTCCTCGTCGTGGTCGAGCGACCGGCGGTTGAAGTTGGTCGAGCCGATCAGCGAAGCGACCCCGTCGATGGTGATGACCTTGGCGTGCATCATCGTCGGCCGGTACTCGTGGATCCTGACGCCACTGGCCACCAGCTTCTCGTAGTGGTTCTGCCCGGCGAGCCGGCAGACGCGCTTGTCGGTGTGCGGGCCCGGCAGCAGGATCTCCACCCGCACACCACGCCGGGCGGTCGCGCACAGCAGCTCGATGAAGTAGACGTCCGGCGCGAAGTAGGCGGTGGCGATCCGCACCCGTTCCTCCGCGGACTCCAGCATGACGCGGATCAGCGTCTCCATGTCCTGCCAGCCCACGCTCGCCGAACCGCGCACCACCTGGACGATCGCATCCCCCTGCGGGCGGTGCTCGACGAACCGGTCCCGCTCGTCGAAGAGCTCCTCGTGGCACTCGGCCCAGTTCTGGGCGAACGCGGCGGCGAGCCCGTCCACCGCGGGGCCGCGGACCTGCACATGGGTGTCGCGCCACTCGTTCTCGTCACGGGCGTCCCCGCACCACTCCTCGGCGATCCCCACCCCGCCGGTGAACGCCGTCTCCTCGTCGAGCACCAGCACCTTGCGGTGGCAGCGGTGATTCTGCTTGAACGGCGAGAGATGGAGAGGCTTGCGGAACCACGACACCTGCACGCCGGACCGCTGCATCGCCGCCAGCTGCTCCTCCTCGATCAGCCGGCTGCCGAAGCCGTCGAGCAGCAGCCGCACCCGCAGACCGGCGCGGGCCCGCTCGGAGAGGGCCTCGGCGAACCGGCAGGCGATGTCCCCGCGCCAGTACACGAAGGTCATCATGTCCACCGTGTGCCGGGCCGAGCGGATGCCGTCCAGCATGGCCGCGAAGATCTCGTCGCCGTTCCGGAGCGGGGTCAGCAGATTCCCCTCGGTCGCGGCTATCCCGATCAGTCGTTCCAGGCGCCGACGTATGCGCTGGATCCGCTCGGCCCCCGGTCTCCCGTTCCGGGTGTCGACAGGGGCGGTCTGCGGTGCTTCATGGGTCGCGGTCATTCTCGTCACCGTTCGGTCCGGAGTGGGCGGCGCCGCGCGGCCGGTGGGGCCGCTGTGACGGCGCGCTGGCCCTGAAGGGGATACCCCCGGCCGGACGAATCATCGCTGCGGCCCTCGCCACACGGCCGCGACCACGGCCCCGACCAGGGGTGACAGCGGGATTGATCATGGAGGGGGGCGACCGGGGCAGTAGTTGATCACTGTGTCGACCATCAGCCGGACGAGAGGCCCCGCCGTGACCGTTCCCGTCACCCCCGAACCCGCCGCCGAGGTCCCTCCGGGCCGTTCGACGCGACAGACCCTGGTTCTGCTCGCCCTCTTCGGATGCCTCGCCTGCGGTGCCTGGCTCGCGGTCAGGCGCGGGATGCAGTGGGCGGTGGCGCATCCGGTCCTGGCCGGGGTGCTGCTCCTGGTGGCCCTGCCCGTCCTGGCCGTCTTCGTCCGCGCCATGCCGCGCCCCGGAGCCCTGCGCAGAGCGGCCCGCGCCGGCATGGCCCACGCCGCGGCGGCCGAGTGCGCTCCCGCCGCCCCGCCGGCGGCCGCGCCCGCCGAGGACGGGGACGGAGTGCTGCGCGGAGCGACCGCCGAGCTCCCCCATGACAGTGCGGCTACCGCCGAAGGCGTCGCTGCCGTGGACTTCGCGGGCCTGGACGCCGACGCCTTCGAGGAGGCCATAGCCGGGCTCTGCGAGCGCGACGGCTGCCGCGACGTGACGGTGGTGGGCGGCGCCGGTGACCTCGGCGCGGACGTCGTCGCGACCACCCCCGACGGACGGCGCCTGGTGATCCAGTGCAAGCGGTACTGCGAGACGAACAAGGTCGGTTCGCAGGATCTGCAGCGGTTCGGCGGCACCTGTTACACCGTGCACGAAGCGGAGGTCGCGGCCGTCGTCACCACCAGCACCTTCACCGAGCCGGCGGCCGAGTACGCCGGGACCTGCGGCATCCTCTGCGTCGACGCGGCCCTCCTCGCCGCCTGGAGCGACGGCACCGGAACGGCCCCCTGGAACTGAGGCCCGGCAACCGGGGCCGAGGCTCCGCGCCCCGCGTCCCGGATCGGCACGGTATGCGGGGCATGAGTCGGGCCGTCCGAGGCAGGAGAGGGGGAGCGCCCGGTACGCGGGCGATCGATGCGCAGGGGAGGAGACCGTGGACCACACGATGTGGGAGTACCGGCCGGAGTGCGGCACCGCACTGGAGCAGTCACTGGTGGGATTCACCGTGCACGCGGCCGACGGCGTGATCGGGCAGGTGGACCGTCAGGACACCCGGCCCGGAATCCAGCATGTGATCGTGGACACCGGAATGTGGGTGTTCGGCAAGAGCGTACTGATCCCCGCCGGGGCCGTGGTGCGCATCGACAGCCACGCCCGCACCATGACCATCGGGAACACCCGCCAGGAGATCAAGGCCGCGCCCCGGTTCACGGTGGACCGCGAGACCACCGATCTCTCGTATCTCTCCGACGTCGGCCACTACTATCTCTCGCTGACCTCCACCTCCGCGCTCTGAGCGGCTCCGGCCACTTCGGAGCGGTCGGCCCGGCCGCGGTGCCCGCACCGCGGCCGCGGCGCACGAGTGGTGCACGAGGATGTGGCCGCCCGGGTGGAGAGGCGGCACGGACACCTCACACGCGGACCGCGCCCGACGACGGGTGCGGTCCGCACGGTCCGTTCACCCGTCGCCAGGGCTCTGTGTCCCGGCCCGCACCGGTTCCGTCGAGCAGGCCTTCCAGCCGTCCGGTCCGGTGATCCGGTCAGCTCGCAGAGGTCCGCAGGGTGTTGACGAAGTCCCTGATCTTGGTGCTCTCATGGGCGGTGCGCCAACTGACCACCGCCCGCGCCGGAGGCAGCCCGGTCAAGGGGACGAACGCCACGTCGGGGTGGCGGTAGTACTGGGTCAGCGCCGTCGAGGTGGCACAGACGTCGGTGCTCGACGCCACCCGGCTGAGCATCTCGTGCTGGGTCTTGACCAGCCGTCCCCGGCGGATGGGCCGCCCGGCCGGAGTCCGCTGCGGCAGGAATCCGTCGCGGATCGCCTTCGGGGCCGCCTGCGGCATCTCGACCATGGTGAGCCGGCTCAGTTCCTCGGCGTCGACCGACTCCCGCGTCGCCAGTGGATGGTCGACCGCCACGGCGAGCACCCGGGGGTACTCGGCGATCACCGGGCCGCTCGTCAGGTCGGGCTCCTCGACGGGCCAGATGGTGACCTGCATGTCAACCTCCGCCCGGCGCAGCGGCCCGAAATAGTCGCCCCAGCGCGTCTCGGTCATGCTGATCGCCCACTCCGGATGGGTCCGGCGGAAGTCGGCCACCGAGGCGTTCACGGCGCCCGCGAACGGCCCCATGAACCCGATGCGCAGCTCGCGCGCGAAGGCCCGGGTCTCCTCGATGGACTGCTGCAGTCCCTCGAAGCTCGGCTTCGCCCGCTCCAGCAGAAACTGGCCGGTCGGCGTGAGGGTCACCCGGCGGCTCGTGCGGTCGAAGAGCTTGCCGTCGACGCGCCGCTCCAGTGACTGGATGAGCTGGCTCACCCGTGGCCGGGACAGGCCGAGCCGGTCCGCTGCCCGGCCGAAGTGCAGCTCCTCGGCGAGCGTCAGAAACGCTTGTATCTCTCCCAGTTCGGTAAACGTCACTTACCGATCGTACAGAAGATGGGCCTTGATGAGGACGGACCGCTTGGGAACGATGGGATCGCTCCGGTAGGCCCTCCCCACGGGGGAGGGAGGGTCTACCGACAACAGCTTCGCCCCAGGCCGCGGCAGGTGTTCGCGCCGCAGCGCCGAGGGGCGGTGACGGACACCGGTCCGTTCCGGTCAGGGCCAGGACTCCGGATCCCGGTCGAGCGGCCGGGGCCGTGGGACACCCCCGCGGTGCCCGTCCCGCCGGATTCCGCACCGGACCTCCCGGAGCCGGACCCGGAGGCCTTACCGGTCCCGCGGGCCCGGCCGGCCGGTCTCGCCCGGGTGCGTCGGAGCCGGTCCGGGCGGGTCCGGGCGCCTGCGGACCGGCACCGGGTGCTGCTGGGCCCGCATCAAACCGGATGCCCAACACGCCCCGCATCTGCAAGGGTTGGATGTATGACACATGAACCTGTGCGGACGGCGCCGCGGACCGGCGGGGACGTCGCGCCGCTGACCGTAGCCGCTGCCGCGATCGTCCAGGACGGCCGTCTCCTTGTGGTGAGCAAGAAGGCGGCGCCCCACGTCTTCTATCTGCCGGGCGGGAAGCCCGAACCGGGGGAGACCGCGCTGGAGGCGTTGGTCCGGGAGCTGGGTGAGGAGCTCGGAGCGGAACCCGTGGAGCCGTCTCTCTTCGCCGAGATCGACGCGATGGCCGCTCTTGAGGAAGTGCCCATGCGGCTGACGGTCTTTCGGGCCGGCCTCAGCCGACCGCCCGTACCTGCGGCCGAACTGGCGGACCTGCGATGGATCTCCGGCCACGACAGTGGCCTGACACTCGCGCCCGCCCTCCGCGACCACGTCCTGCCGCTGCTGTACGGCGTCGGCGCCCTCATCGCCTGACCCGCGTCCGGCAGTCGGCACCCCGCCCGTCCGGCGCCGCCGCCCTGCACGGCGGGGGAGAGGCGGCTCCGGCAGGGCCGGGGGCCGGCCGGAGCCGTGGAGAAACCGTGCTGCGACCGTGGCCCCCGCCGGACCGCACCGAGGGCCGGCGTCGCGGCGGAACGTCCGTCCTCTCAGGGCGTTGCTTTTCTCGCGTGCGGCGGCGGGTCCGGCCCGGTCGGCCTACCCCCGGTTCCCTGGCTTGATCTGTGCGGTGGAGCCGGAGTCGTCGAGGATCAGATCGGCCGCCTTCTCCGCGATCATGATCGTGGGCGCGTTGGTGTTGCCCCGCACCAGCGTCGGCATCACCGAGGCGTCGGCCACCCGCAGTCCGCTCACCCCGTGCACCCGCAGTGCGGAGTCGACCACCGGGCCCATGGCGCAGGTTCCGGCGGGGTGGTAGAGCGTGTGCAGTTCACGCCGGGCGTAGGCGAGCAGGTCGCGGTCGCTGTCCGAGGCCGGCACGCGGTCGTCCGACCGGCGGTGTGCGCGCAGCGCGGGCCGGCCGGCGATGTCGAGCAGCACCCGCAGCGCCCGCACCGCCGCCGCCCGGTCCTCCTCGGTGGCGAGGTAGCGGTGCAGGATGCGCGGCTTGGCGCTCGGCATCGCGGACCGCAGGGAGACCTTGCCGCGGCTGGTGGTGTCCAGCAGGACCGCGCCGTGGTGGAAGGCGTGCCCCGTCGGCCGGCCGAGGCCTTCCTCGTGGAACTGCGCTGGCAGCGCGTGGAGTTGGATGTCCGGGGCGCCCAGGCCGTCGCGGGTCCGGAGGAAGCCGCCGACCTCGCCCCCGTTCGAGGTGAGCGGCCCACGGCCCTCGGACTCCAGCAGGGCGATGTTCTCCGGTGTCTCCGCGGTCCACAGCGACGGGGTGTCGGTGAAGTGGACGAGCGGCAGATGCGGATGGTCCTGGAGGTTCTCGCCGACGGGGAGGTCGGCGCGCGGGGTGATGCCGAGGGCCCGGAGCTCGTCGGCGTCGCCGATCCCGGACAGCATCAGCAGCTGCGGGGAGTTGTAGGCGCCGGCCGCCAGCACGACCTCCCGGTCGGCGTGCCACTCCTCCAGTGCGCCGTGCCGTTCCGCCTCGACCCCGACGGCCCGGTCCCCGGAGAACAGCAGCCGGGTGCAGTGCGCCCCGGTCAGCACGGTCAGGTTCGGCCGCTCCAGGGCGGGGCGCAGATACGCCTCGGCGGTGCTGCACCGCAGCCCGTTCCGCTGGGTGAGTTCGTAGGGGCCGACGCCGTCCTGCTCGGGCCCGTTGAAGTCGGGGTTGAACGGATGCCCCGCTTCCTGGGCCGCCTCCAGATACGCGGCCATCAGGGGGCTGCGGGAGCGGCCCTCGCTGACGGTGAGCGGCCCGCCGGTGCCGTGCCAGTCGGACGGCCCGGCGTGGTGGTCCTCGGCCCGCAGGAAGTACGGGAAGACCTCGTCCCAGCTCCACCCCTTGGCTCCGGCGTCGGACCAGGCGTCGTAGTCCCGGTGATTGCCGCGGATGTAGATCATGGCGTTCATGGACGACGAGCCCCCGAGCATCCGGCCGCGCGGGAGGTACCGCCGCCGGTCGTCCAGCTCCGGCTCGGGCTCCGAGGTGTAGTCCCAGTCGTACTTGGTGCGGAACAGCCGGCCGAAGGCCGCCGGGATGCGGATCTCCGGGGCGTCGTCGGGCGGTCCGGCCTCCAGCAGCAGGACGCGAACGCCCGGGTCCGCACTCAGCCGTGCGGCCAGCACGCAGCCGGCCGATCCCGCTCCGACCACGATGTAGTCATGGCTCGTGTCGTGCATCGGGCTTCCCCTCCCTGATCGGTGATGTACCGCGCGGTGTGCCGACGGTGTCAGCGGTACGGGCCCGGCGCCCCTTCCGCCGTTCCCTCCCGGTGCACGGCCGGGCACGAGCCGTGTCCGGTACGGCCCGGTGGCACGACCGCCCATCATGGAGGGAGCCGCCTCGGTACGGCAGACGGACCGTCGATCTTCGGACACCGGAAGCCGTCCGGTTCCCACGGGGCGACCGGCCCCGCCGAGCGCCGGTGCCTCCCCTCGTCCCTCCCCGGCGCGTGCCTCCGGCCGCCGGTCCGGAAGATCGCAGGCGTGCGGTGCCGCGCGGAGGGTAGGGGTGGCGGCGGACGGGGTACGAGACCGTCCACTGCCGGGTGTGATACCAAGAGCAATGGGTGCAAACCCAGCAGAAGTGCATGGTTGAGAAAGGAGGCGACATGTCGTCGAAGCGACGTCGTAAGAAGAAGGCACGTCGTAAGAACGGAGCCAACCACGGTAGTCGCCCCCAGTCCTGAGTGACGGGTTCGACGGGCCCCGGGTCTCCTGCAGACGCCCTCCGGCGCAGGGGCCGGGACCGGACCGGGCAGTGATGTCCCCACCACGGTGGAGAGCCGCCCGGCGGGAGCCCCGCGTGCGTGGTGTGACGGAGCGGCCGTGCCGACGAATTCTCGTCGGCGCGGCCGCTCCGTGCTGTCGCGCCCGTCCGCTGCCCGTGCGGGCGGAAGCGGACCCCGGTGGGGCGGGCCGCGCGTGGCCTGGCCGCGTCGTCCTGCCGCCGGCCGTGCCGCACCGGTGGTCCGGATCCGGGAGCCGGACGGGTCCGGCCGGCGAGTGTTGCTCAGGCGGGTGCTGCTCAGGCCGGTGTTGCTCAGGCGGTGAAACGGCTGACGAAGCGTCGCTGCCACGGGGTTTCCACCGCGTGCCGCTCGTAGTTCCGGCGGACGAAGTCCACCGCCTCCCGGGCCGGCACCCCGTCGAGGACGGCCAGGCAGGCCAGCGCGGTGCCCGTTCGTCCGCGGCCGCCGCCGCAGGCGATCTCCACGCGCTCCGACGCCGCGCGGGACCATGCCTCGTGCAGCACGGCGCGGGCCCGCTCCGGGTCGCTGGGCAGCCAGAAGTCCGGCCAGCGCAGCCAGACCGCGTCCCAGGGGACCTCCGGGGGCCGGCGGCCGAGCAGGTGGACGGCATGGCCGGGGACCGCACCGTCCGGCAGCGGGCGGCGCAGGCCGCGCCCCCGCACCAGGCGGCCCGAGGGCAGCCGCAGGACACCGGCGTCGGAGGCGTTCCAGGTCTCGGTCATCCACCTCACCGTAGTCGCACCGGCCACCCGGGGCGGGCCGTTCGGCCGGGACGGCGCAGACGAAGGGGCCTGCCCCCCGACCCTCGGGTCACGGGCAGGCCCCACACCGTACCGGGACGGCTACCGCCGGAAGCCGTAGTCCATCAGCTTCTTGGCGTCCGACGTGCGGTTGGCCACCGAGGAGGAGGCGAGGACGGTGCCGATGACCGTCTTGCCGCCCCGGGTCGCGGCGAAGACCAGGCAGTACTTGGCCTCCGGGCCGGAGCCCGTCTTCACGCCGATGGTGCCCGAGTAGCCGCCGAGCAGGTTGTTGGTGTTCGACCACGACATGTAGCGGTAGCCGCCATTGCGCGTGGTGACCTTCTGCTTGGTCGACTTCGTCTTCACGACCGTGCGGAAGGTGGAGTACTTCATCGCGTTGCTCGCGAGCTTGGTGATGTCGCGCGGCGTCGAGTAGTTCGAGCCGTTGCCGATGCCGTCGAACGAATCGAAGTGCGTATTCGTCAGACCGAGGCTCCGGGCGGTGGAGTTCATCTTGCCGATGAACGACTTCACCCGGGCGGACCGGGTGGAACCGCTGCCGAACTTGTCCGCCAGGGCGTAGGCCGCGTCGCAGCCGGACGGGAGCATCAGCCCGTACAGCAGCTGGCGGACCGTGACCTTGTCGCCGACGATCAGGTGGGCCGACGAGGCGGTGTTCGCGACGATGTAGTCGCTGTACGCCTTCTGGATCGTGACCTTGGAGTCCAGGTTGAGATTGGACTGCGCGAGCACCACCCGGGCGGTCATGATCTTGGTGGTGGAGCCGGTGGAACGACGGGTGTCGGCGCTCTTGGTGAAGAGGGTCTTGCCGGTGCCGTTGTTCATCACGTAGCCGCCCTTGGCGGCGATGGTGGGTGTCGCCAGCGTGGCGGCGGCCTGCGCCGGGGCGGCGAATGCCCCGGCCGACAGGACTGCTCCCGCCGTGACGGCGGCCACGGACACGCCTCTTGTGCCCTTAATGCCGGTTTTCAAGATAAATACTCCAAATGACCCTTTGGAGCGGCACCATGGAATGCCGCTTGCACAGGAGACGCTTGAGACACCCCGAAGGATGTGCTCTCGACGCGGAATTCTTCGGGAATTCCGTGGTGCCGGACCGGCGGTGGCGGAATGCGTACTCCGACCCGCCGATCCGGCTCCTCTCCCACCCGGATCACACCATGGTGAACGGGGCTGCCGCGAGAGGCCCGTTCGCCATCCGAGGCGCCCGGGGCGTGCCGCCGTGGTCAGTGGCAGGGAACGGTGCGGCTGCCGCGGGCGCGCCGCGGACGTCCCGGAGGTGACCCGCGGCCGGCCCGCACCGCGGCGCCCGGCCGGCCGCCCCGGAGGACGGCCGGCCGGGCGGCGGGACGTCAGCCGCTCGGCGGGGGGAGGTGGGCCGGCCGGCCGGAGCCCCGGGTGACGGAGTATCCGCCGATGGCGGCCAGAGCGCCGAGCACACCGCCGGCCACCGTCCACAGCCAGCGGTCCGACCACCAACCGGAGGACCAGCCGCCCTCCGGTTCGACGGCGGCCGGCGGGGCCTTCGCCGCGGAGGAGTCCTCGTCCTCCGCGGCGGCGGCCGCACCGGCGTGCGGCACGAGCGGGGAGGCGAGCGCACCGTCCACCGCTTGCGCGCCGCCCTCGTCCGACGACGTCACGCGGACGGCCGCCCGGACCGGCAGCCCGAGGTCCCGCTCCTTCAGATCGAGCACGGTCAGCCGGATGTAGTACGCACCCGGCAGCGGGTCGTTCGACCAGGGCTCCGCCCAGCCGCGCACCGTCCGCAGGGTGCAGGAGAGCGTGACCGACCGGTCGCCGGCCTCCGCCGTCCGGGTCCGGCTGCCGTACTGGCAGTCCTGGCGGCGGCGCAGCCCGTCGTGGACGTCGATCTGCCAGGTGGACGCCCCCTGCCGGGTGGCCGACTCCGGCAGTGTCACCGTGGCCTTCACGGTCGCGCGCTGGCCCACATCGGCCGGGAACACCCAGTACAGGTAGTCGCCGGCGGACGCGTCCGCGGTGGCACGCTCTCCCATCCGGACCGGCGTCGCGGTCCGGAATCCGGTGCCCGCCCCGGTCCGTGCGTCCCCGCCGCCGTCGGCCGGATCGTCCGCCACGGCGGAAGCGGCCGCTCCCAGCAGCGCGGCACCGGCGAGCACCGCGCCGGTCAGTACCGTTGCGATCCGCATCAGTTGGTCCTCCAGACGGTGATGCGCCAGCGCGTGATCCAGCCCCAGAGCAGACCGGCCAGCAGACCGGTGAGCACCAGCACGCCGAGCAGCCACCAGCCGCGGCCGAGGCCGAAGGCCGCCACGTCCGAGGGCTCGTCGGGGGAGTCCACCAGGTCGACGGTCAGCTCCAGCGGCATGCCCGGGGTGGTCTTCACCGAGGCGGGCGCCGAGAAGGAGTTGCTCACCTGCAGGCAGACGGTCTCCGCCGGCGGCTCCTGCGAATCCTGCGCGTCCTGCGGTGCCTTGGGGTAACGCAGGCCGGTGGAGATCGTGTCGGTGCGGCCGTCGCCCGCCTCCGAGCCGCGGACGATCTCTCTGCCGTGCGTGGTCACGGCGCGCAGCAGAACACCGTAGTCGTTGTTGACGGCGCGGTCGGCGCCGACGCTCACCGAGGCGCGCAGCTCCTGCCCCGGCTTGACGTCCACCCGGTACCAGCGGTGCTCGCCGAACTTCTCCCGGTCGGTGTAGAGACCCGCCTTCAGGCCGGGCGCGTCGGCGCACCGGTCGGCGCCCTCGGTCGCGACCGGAGTGGCGACCGGGTCCGCGGCGCGATCGACCAACTGCTTGACGCGGCCCGAGAGTTCGTTCGTGTGCTGCACGGAGGTGTAGGTTCCGCCGGTGGCCTCGGCGATGCAGACGAGCTGTTCGCGGGTCTTGGCGTCCGGGATGAGCCCCAGGGTGTCGACGACGAGATGGGTGCCCTTCGCGGCGATCTCGCGGGCGACCTCGCACGGGTCGAGCGGGGCGCAGGTGTCCTCGCCGTCGGTGATGAGCACGATCCGCCGGGTGGCGTCGCCGCCTTCGAGGTCGTCGGCCGCGCCCAGCAGCGCGGGGCCGATCGGTGTCCAGCCGGTGGGCGCCAGGGTGGCCACCGCCGTCTTCGCCTCGGTGCGGTCGAGCGGGCCGACCGGGTAGAGCCGCTCGGTGTCCTCGCAGCCGCGTTTCCGGTTCTCGCCGCGGTAGTTGGCGCCGAGGGTGCGGATGCCGAGCCGGACCTCTTCCGGTGTCGCGTCCAGCACCTCGTTGAAGGCGCGCTTGGCCGCCAGCATCCGGGACCGTCCGTCGATGTCGCGAGCGCGCATCGAGCCACTGACGTCGAGCACCAGCTCGACCTTGGGGGCTTCCTTCGCCGCCGGTTCGTCGGCGGCGGCGTGGGCCGGGAAGGGCCCGGCGGCCAGGGCGACGAGCAGGCCGCCCACCCCGGCCGCCCGCCGTATTCTCTTGATCATCGCCGGATCCTATGGAGCGGCGGGCCCGGTCTCCAAACCGGCTGCTCCGACGGCCGCTTCGCCGGTGGTCCCGTGGGCCTCGTGCCTCTTGGCTGCCGGATCCGGCCCGGCCCCGGGTGAACTCCGGGACCGGGCCGCACCATTGGAGGCCGGGGAGTACCGCCGACGACGGGTGTGTCAGCTGTGGGCCATGTCGGCGAGCCGCCGGGTGAGGGTGTCGAGCCCCTGGAAGGTGGCACCCAGCAGCGCGACGTGTTTCCAGTGCAGCGTGCCGTCCGGACCGATGAGGAACACCGCGCGACGCAGCCCGATGCCGGGCGCCGCGATGCCCAGCGAGCGGGCGACGGCGCGGTCGGTGTCGGCGAGCAGTGGCATCCTCAGGTCGTGCCTGCGGGCGAACCGCTCATGGCTGTCGACGTCCTGCGGGCTGATCGCCCACACCTCCGCGTCCTGCTCCCGGAACTGCTCCAGACCGGAGGAGTAGGAGCACAGCTGCTTGGTGCAGACGGCCGTGTCGTCTCCGGGGTAGAAGGCCAGCACGAGCGGCCTGCCGCGGTGCCGGGAGAGGGCGTAGTCCCGCCGTTCGAAGGTGTCACCGGTCAGCACGCCGCCGGGCAGGACGAAGTCGGGCACGGCGGCGCCGGTGCGCGGTGCGGAAGCCATCAGTCGGTCCAATCGGTCGGGAACGGGCGGCCTGCGGCACGGTTCGTGCGCCGCACGCCCCCGGCGCGCGGACGGCCCGTCCGCGAGAGGGACGATACTGCTCCCGGAGCGGGCCCCCGGAGGGCGCACTCCCGGGGGCGTGCGCCGCAGCGGAACAGGGGGACCCGTGACATGGGCCCCCAGGTGACGGGCGATCTGCACCGCGAAGTGCCCCACTCCGCCCGCGGCGGCATGGACGAGAACGCGCTGCCCCTGCCGCACCCCGGCGGTGTCGACGAGAATCCGTCAGGCGGGGGGTGCGAGCGCGGCCGGCGGCACCGCGGCCGCCCGGTCGTGGCCGAGCGCGGCGGGCTTGCGGGCGAACTTCCGGGCCGGCGCGGTCACGTTCTGCGGACGGTTTTCGTGTGTTGCCGCTTGGCCCACGACAGCAACAGGACAAGGCGGCCCGTCGTCGCGCCCTCCAAAACGTCCTACTGGTGCGACGTCCTGGTAAGGCTCCGGCCGCGGCTGATACGCGCCGCGGAGCGAACCCTGGTGAGCGGTCCGCGGCGAGAAGCGGGTATCGGAGAGGATCACGCCCTACGCAGTCCGTGCTCAGACCGAAGCCCGGTGTCGGCCGTCCTCGACATCAACCGGAGCAGCTGGGGACTCGAAGGAGCCAAGGCCGTCCTCCGCCTCCGCGCCGGCGGCACCCTCGACGCCTTCTGGACCTTCCCCACCGAACTCGAACACCACCGGCTCTACCCGGGCCACTTACCGGCTGACCGCCTGACCCACGCCCTTCACTCCAGAAGAGCTGCACATCCCGGTTCGGCATCCTTACGTGCTCGGTGGTTCCGGGGGCGCCTTGGCGATGGTCACAACGGTCTCAGCGCGGACACTGAAGACCTTTTTGCCATCGGCGGTGGTGAACTCCACGAACGCGTCCCTCACCGCGAAGTCGTCTGCCTCCACCTTGCGTTCCCTCAGGGGAGGGGTCCTGGGTGTCGTGTACTCGACGAGATAGACGTTCACGCGTGCACCTCCCGTAGCTGATGAGGCATCGTCTCATCGGTACATCTCACGCGCTGCGCACCGACCCGACGGGGGGACGCCGTCACCCGATCGGCGGGCCATTCAGGTGGCCGGCCGCGTCTCAGCGCGCCTCGCTCCGGATGCCACGCGAATATGACGATAGGAACACGACGAGGTGAGGAGCATCTCGATGACGTACACAGTCACATTCCTGGGCACGTCATCACTCCCAGTGACGTCCAGCGGCGGTGCATATCGGATCTGGTCGTACAAGGTTGAGGGCTCCAACACCGAGATCGTCACCGGGCGCCGGATGACCATGGCCTTCCCGGGCAGCGTCACGGTGGTCGATCCGAGTGCGTATCCCGGCGTGGACGCGCTGAACGGGACTCTCGTGTGGCGAAGCCCGGAAGGGACACGCCAGTACGTGGCGGCCCGGGCCGGCACGCCCGGCAGCGTGGTGATCGCATTCGTCGCGGCGGCGCAAACATCCAGCGGCCAGGTCCAGCTCTTCAAGGCCACTCCCGGCAACGAGTTGGTGGAAGTCCAGTACCAAGCCGTTCCCGACGGCGGCGACGCCAGCCATTCCCAGCGTCTGGTCGTGCCCGCTGCCGGCGCGCCCGCGTTCACCGGACGGCCGTTGTACGACTTCGCAGGGGCGCTGCCGTACGACAGCGAACTGTTCGGCGTCTACCAGCCGCTGTCCGGGTGGGTGGGGGCGACGGCCGGAATGTCTGCGGTTCCGATCCACCCGTCGTCCGATATCGGCAACCTCACCCGTCCGAATTTCCACGGGAGCGACGCCCTCACGCTCGTCCAGCCCGGTCTGAGAGCCCTGGCCGACCGCTACAGCGCTAGCGCGGGGGGAGCACTGTCGCCGGTGGGATTGGTCAACCTCTTCCGCGAGTACTTCTTCGAGTTCGACAACTTCCTGGGCACCCCCTCGGGACACATCTGGGTCAGCCCGGGAGGCACCGTCGAGGTGGTGGAGAGCAGTACACGGCGCACCCTGGTCGAGAAGGTGGTGGAGCAGTCGGAGGAGGTCTCCCGCAAGAGCGAGGACAGCCTCACCGATCAGACAGATGTCTCGGACGCTGTCAAGGAGGAGAACTCCAACGACACGAAACTCGGTGTCAGTGCCACCGGTGGGGTGAATGCCAAGATTTATCATGCCGACGCCAGTCTCAGTTTCAGTACCCAGAACACCGTCAAGCGGGGTGCCGAGGCGACGCACAAGCGCGCCCGTACGCAGACCTCCAAGGTCACCAGCGAGATCAAGCGGAACTTCAAGACAACGTTCCGGACGGTTACGGAGACCACCGATACGTCGAGCCGGCGCTACGTCCTGCAGAACACAACCCTCGAGCTGGTGAACTACGAGATGCGGCGCAAGATGCGCAAGGTCGGCATCCAGCTGCAACACGTCGGAACACGCCTGTGCTGGCAGATCCACCTCATGGATCCCGGCAGGGAACTCGGCCTGGGGGACATGGTGCACGTCGTTCCCGCGCCCGACCTCAGCGCGGTCCAGAAGCCGGAGAAGATCCCGGAACCGACGAGCAAGGAAGTGCCCTACCACTTCGAAATCTCCTTCCAGCACGAGCAGGGCCCGGACGACGAGGCCGAGGAAACCTATCTACCCGAGCCGGGCAACGATTGCCGGGGACTGAACGATACTCCCGACTACCTCCCGGGGAAGGACGACATCATCCAGTTCTGCTTCCCCAAGCCGCTGCCACCCGTTCCGGAGGGCTACACCTTCAGCAAGGTGCATTCCCTGGACAAACACGGCGCCCAGGTCGAGTTCGCACCGTTCACAGTGAATACGTCGACCAACCCTCACATGCTCAACGTGAAAATGACGTACGCCAACTTCCAGGGCCGCAAATCCCTGCCATTCGACGTCACGCTCGTCTACGAGCCGACGGAAGAGGCCAAGAACAAGGTCAGGGCACTCAACGACGCGGCACAGGCCGAATACCAGAAGGAGGTGGACCGGATCCAGCACGAGGCGTACGGCCAGGCCGTCCGTGAGCGGCTGCGCCTGATCAGCTCGATGCGTGTCCGCTCCTCCGACGACCTGCGCAACGAAGAGCGGCGGTGCGTGTTCCGGAAACTGATCAAACAGCTGCCGGAGGGCATTTATCCCACGCCCAACAACAACACGCCGTACCTGGAGGCGGAAGAGATCCAGAAGTTCTTCGACGTCGGCGAGATGCTGTACTTCGTCTCCCCCGACTTCTGGCGCGCCGGCGCGGTGACCGCGCCCACGCCCGACGCCCAGAGCACCGGAAGGTATCCCGTACGCCCCATCCCGAAGCCCGCACCCGGCAACACACTGCTGCCTTTGGCCGGCCAGACAGTCGCAGGATGGTACTCCGGTGCGGATTTCTACGCGCTGCCCAATAGCACATCGCCATCGCCGCCGTACGAGTGGCGGGTCAACTACCTGATCTCCGAAGAGACCGTGCCGGCGCCCCTCGGAAGTTCATTGGGCTGGCTGATCCAAATCGACGCCGACGAGCGTCGCAATGAATTCCTGAACGCCGCCTGGGCCAAAGTGGTCTTGCCCGTCCGGCCCGGCCAGGAACAAGCAGCGCTCGCGTGGCTGAAGAAGGTTGAAGGAGAAGCCGGCCTTGGTAAGACGTACACAAGACAGCCAGACGACCCTGACGACTACCAGGGTAAGACGGTCGGCCAGGTTCTGGACCTCCTCGCCACGCACCTGCGGTCCCTGGCCCAGGAGAAGTTCGACACGACCCTCGCCGCCGACAAGGTCTTCGAGAACGGGTTCGATCCCCTGGCCGGCGGCTTCCGCCCCGCGGAGCCCTATCGGATCTTCGATCAATGGGTCGAGGTGCTCCCGACCGACCAAGTCGTCGCCGTCAGCGTCAAGTACGACCCCAAGACGGGCCAGCAGCTGTGAACACGACGCACACGAGCCAGGACGGCACTGGTTTTCGGGCATGCGGACGCGGCAGCGTATGACGGTGCTCTCCAACGACTGGCGGATCACCGCCTCCAGCGCGGCAAAGAGCTCACGGCACACCGCGGGCGTGCGCTCGAGCTCGCGCAGGAAGCCGTTGGCGACGAAAGGCGCCAGCAGGCCGTGGAGGCACATCATTGCCCCGGCCTCGATCGCTCCGCTTAGTCGAGTTATCCGACGAAAGGTCACGGCCCCTCACATCCCGTGATCATCGGGGTGCCGGTGGAAGAACAGGCAGCAACGTAAACGACGATAGCCCCCAGGACATGCGGTGAGTAAGGTTGCCAGCCCGATGATGACTGACGCATTCGCCCGGTTTCAGCCACTCCAGGGCCCTGGCTACAACGTCCTCAAGCCTGATGGCACAACCGAGACCGATCTCCTGCTGCCGCTCATGTTCCACCGGGACCGCGCCATCGACGTGCCGGGGCGGCGCGTACTGGATGCGGGCAAACCCGACGGTCTCAACGTCCGAACGGTCCAGTACACCGACATCACGGGCGGCCTGGCGGACGAGCACGGGACCGTGCTCGTCGCGGAACGGGAGAAGGGAACCCAGCTCTTCCTCATGTGGGTTTCGCGGACCGCCGCGCTGCACCTGAAGGGCCGGACAACGGAAAAGGTCAATGTGCATTTCCTGTTTCATCCGCCCACATACCGGGATTGTTATACTGAAACCACGTACTGGACCGGTACCTGTGGCATCGACGGAAAAGAAAGATACTGTGTCGATCAGGGATTCAAAGGGCAGCAGCCTTACGTCCAGCTCGGTGAACGCTATCTCTGCACGGGCGAGACGGGCTTCCGGGCGGTGGCCCAGCATTTGCTGGCGTCGGACCGGTTCGAGCCGAATGTAATCTACGTGGTGCCGGTGGCGTCCATGCGAGGTGGCAATTTCGACGACCTTCTCACGGCCGAGACCCTGGCTCGCGCAGTTCAGGACGTGATCATCTTTGCGTCCAAGAAACTCGCGGGAAGTACCGTTGTGGACGGCTTCGTTGACTTCGGTGAGGTGATGCTGTCCGGCTACAGCCACAGCGGCGATCGCGTGGAGAAACTGCTTCTCACTGTTAGCGACACGCCGTTCTTCCGTAGGCATCTCTCGCAGATCAACCTTTTCGACCCAAACCTCGACGAAAAGGATGCGGGAATCCGTCTGGCGCGATTTAAGGCGCTTCTTGAGAAGGCAGCCCTATGGAAGAAGAAGATCAATCGCGATGCCCGGATTTTCGTCTACACCTCTTATGGAGATCACCAACAGGCAATGCTCGGCAGCGGCCTGAAGCTCGAGTCGCCAACCGTGGTGAACCTCGACACCGTCAAATGGGGGTTCGACCGGAGCGGTGCTCCGCCCCCGGCGCCCCCGGCCAAGGGGAGTGGACGACCACGGGGCAGTGGCGTCGAAGCCTATGACCACGACCGCACCGTGGGTCTGGTCCACATTCCGATCGCATTCTTCCGGCACTGGCTGGAGACTGAACTCGACAACCCGTCCGGCTGGGACCATGACTTTCGGGCCGACAGCGGCCACGGACACGGCTGGATCCTCCGCACGCTCATGTCACATGCCCTGTCCCATGCCGCACCGTCATGGTTCGGCGCACAGCGCGGCTTCAAGGCGGCCACTCCAATCGAGAAGTCAAAGCCGGAACGACCGGTGCTCCCGGACGGCTGAAGTCCTGTCGCGGCTCTGAGGAGCGAGCATCTCCTCGAGAGAGCTGCCGGGCAGCTCCAGCGGCCCTCGTCGGCCCGCGGTGAGTACGCCGGCACCCTCGTCCTGCGCCTCGCCGGGTTCATAGATGTCAAGACGATCGGACTCATCTCGACCCGCATGCCCGACGGGACCCCGGGCTTCTCTCTCCCCCCCCCGTCAGGTCGAAGTCCGCAGAAGAGCAGGAACCACCATCACTCGCGTCGACACCACTCAATGAACGCCTCGGCGACTCTCCTTGGCGAGCGGGGGGGGCGTAGCCGGGTTTACGGTGCCGGGCTGATGTTGCCGTTCTTGTCCATCTCGAAACTGCCCTGGGTCTTGCCGTCGACCTTGGTGTGCTTGAGCCAGTGCTTCGACAGGTTGTGAAGGTTCTTGTGCTGACTTTCCCAGGGCATCGAGTGGCCGGCGCACTTCACCGTGACGAGGAGTTTGTGAGGTCCTGTGATGGCGTCGTAGAGCGCGGGGACGTGGAAGTCGAGCGCTGGGTTGGAGCTGGGCGGTGTGGTGTTGGCCGTCTGATCGTGCTCGCCGTGCACGATCAGCACGGGCACGCGTCCGCCGAGGATGCCTCCTTGCCCGGCGGTGGTGTTGTTCCAGCCCCATGTCACGAAGTTGCGAAATCGGCTGACGCCCGCCGGCTGTCCGGAGGGAAGGAGCTTTCCCCAGTCACGGCCGATCGGATCATTTTCCAAGAGGGCCTTCCACGCAACGTCGACCATGCCGGGCTCGTGCTGGTTCGCGCACTTCATGGCCAAGGCTTGTTCGATGCTCATGCGGGTGAGCACGTGGGTGGGGAAGCCGGGTACCGGCAGGGTCGGCGGGTTCGAGGGGCCCAGCGGAGGGAAGATCGGGCCGAGGAGGAACAGACTTTCCACCTTCCCCGGATTCTTGATTGCGTACGGCCCCATGGCGAATGCGGCCGCCGACCAGCCGATGAAGGCGATCTTTGAAACGTTGCGCTTGTTGCGGATGTACTCGACGACGGTGCTGAGCTCGTCCTGGTCGCTCTGGGAGTTGGTCAGTACGAACGGATAGCTCGCCGTTCGTGGGCCCGACAGCGGAGGAGTGACGGCAGCCTGCTGGCTGGGATTGACATTGCAGGGATCCTCCATCCGGGGACGCGGCGACCGGCCAGAGCCCTGCAGGTCCATCATGAAGACGTCGTAACCGGCCTGTGCGACGGCCTTGGCCCACCCGTACGAGGTGTGCTGGAGATCGTAGCCCGCCAGCACCGGCACACTCCTGCCATGCAGCATGAGGACGGCCGTGCGGTTCGCAGGGGGGCCGGAGGGCGTGCCGTCGTGTTCTCGTACGAACAGCTGCACCTTCTGGCCCGCGTTCGCCGGGACAGTCGACGTGTGAGGGACCGAGTGGTCGGTCGTGGTGATGGCCATGAAAGGGTCTCCTTCTGTCGGCCCCCTCGTCGGTCTCCTTGCAAGCCAGAGTCGGTCAGGCGTGAAGCCCGCGCCACAGCAGGCCCGCCGACCGTGTGTTGCCCCATCCCTCGTCAGGCGCCTCCGTCGAGCTCCTGCCCGAGCAGCGCGGCGGCTCGCCCAGCACACCCGCCATGCCGCCCCCGGAGCGGGTCTTCCAGTCGACCGGATTCACCCCCGCGGAGTGGACCCGCACCAGGACCTCGGCCGGCCGCGGCACCGGCCGCCGGACGTCGGCGGGGCGCAGGGTCTCGGGTCCGCCGAAGGTGTCCTGCACGATGGCGCGCATGGTGGGGGCGGGGACGGAGCCGGTCATCGGGTCTCTCCTCGAACGCGGAGTGCCGTCGCGCACCCCTGGGGATGCGCACTGCGCGGGCCCGGATCGTCGCCCGCGCGGCATGCCGGAAGCTATTCCCGAGGCGGCAAGGGCATCCACTATCCATGGGGAAGTGACCAGGCCAGGAGGTATCCGCATGACCGCGAGCTGCACCACGGGCAGCCATGACCAGCACGATGTCCAGACCGCGCTGTGTCCCGGGCGCGAGGTGTTTCGACCTGCCGGCCAACAAGTGGACCGCGCTCGCGATCGGCGCCATGGAAGAGGGGCCGCAGCGTTTCGGCGTCCTCCAGCGCCGGCTCCAGGGCGTCAGCCCGAAGGTACTGACCGCGACCCTCCGGCGGCTGGAGGCCTGGGGCTTCGTCGACCGGACCGTCATCCCCGCCGTCCCGCTCCACGTCGAGTACGCGCTGACCGACCTCGGCCGCAGCGTCGCCCGTCCGCTCGCGACCGTCCGGCACTGGGTGGAGGCACACCTGGACGCGATCGGCACCCCGTCCGGAGCCGCCCGTCCGGAGCCGCCTGACCGGCGCCGGACTCGGATCGGCGACGGGCCCGGCCCCGGCCCGCCGCCCGGCCGTGGGGCCCGGCCGGACGAGGCCGGGCCTGGTCGGCCTGCGGTCGCTGCGGGGCCGGACGCATCGCGGGTTCCTCTCCCTGCACCCGGCCCCATGCCCGGCCCGCGCCCTGCCCCGTGGCCGGTGCCGCGGCGCGGACCTCACCGAACGGGCGACGCGGAGGCCCCACTGCCCCGGTTGTCCGGTACCGGACGGGAGAGCATGCTGAGGCTAGGGCCTCTCGTTCGGACGAGACCGGGCTCACGGGGCCCGGCACCGCACCGCGCAGCGTTGTCGTCGGGCCCGGCCGGGTCGGCCCCGGGACGAGCCCGGCCCGGTGATCAGCCCGGGGCACGCAGCCATCCGGTTCCTCGGCGTGAGGCAGGGGCGGTATGACCGACGACGCCCGTCCCGGCGGGGCGATACCGGACAGCGGAAGCCCCCCGCCCTGGGCCACGATCCTCATCGACGACAGCGGCGTGGTCACCGGCTGGAGCCCCCAGGCCGAGCGGCTGCTCGGACGCCCGGCGGCGGAGGCCGTCGGAGGACCGGCGGCCGAGCTGTTCCTCCCCGGCACCGGTCCGCCCGTCTGGACGCTGCCCGACGGGACGGACGAGTGGGCGGGCGGGATCACCGTGCGGCACCGCGACGGCCGGCCGCTCCACCTCGCCGCCTTCGCCCACCGGCTCCGGGAGAGCGGCACCCGCGCCCAGTGGCTGCTGATCACCGGCTTCCCCGGGGGATCCCCCCTGCTGGGCGAGGAACGCTCCCTCCTGGACTGGCTCTTCACCCGCTCACCGGTGGCGCTCACCGTCTACGACACCGACCTCCGCTGCGTACGGCAGAACGCCGCGATGACCCGGCTGATCGGCATACCCGAGGAGGAGCGCCGGGGAAAGCGCCTCTCGGAGATCCTGTCCGGCTCCGATGCCGAGGTCTGGGAACGGCGCATGCGTCAGGTGCTCCAGACCGGCGAGGCCGCGCACGCCGGGGAGATCCACGGCCGGGTGACCGCCGACCCCGACCACGACCACACCTTCTCCGCCACCGCCTCCCCGCTGGAGGACCGGTACGGCCGCATGCTCGGCGTCTGCACCACCGTCACCGACATCACCGAACAGAGCCGCAGCCGGGAGCGGCTGGCCCTGCTCAACGAGGCCAGCGACCGGATCGGCAGCACCCTGGACCTGACCCGCACCGCCCAGGAACTCGCCGACACCGCCATCCCCCGGCTCGCCGACTGGGTCCACGTCGACCTGCTGGAAACCCTGCTCCACGGCGACGAACCCGGCCCGTTCACCGGCAGCGTCGCCCTGCGCCGGGTGGCCCACCAGTCCATTCGGCGCGGGACACCGGAGGCCGGCCGCCAGCCCGGTGACGTGGACATCTACCCTGCCCAGTCGCCACCGGTGCGCTGCATGGCGACCGGCCGCTCGATCCGGCAGCGGGTCACCGACCGGGCCACCCAGGAGTGGCTGGCCCAGGACCCGATCCGGGCCAAGGGATTCCGCCTGCACCAGTTCCAGGCGATCATGGGCGTCCCCATCCGGGCCCGCGGCACCACGCTCGGCGTCACCCTCTTCCTCCGCCGGACCAACGCCCCCTTCACCGACGACGACCGGCTGCTCGCCGAGGAACTCGTCGCCCGTGCCGCCGTCTGCCTGGACAACGCCCGCCGCTACCTGCGCGAACACACCACGGCCCTCACCCTCCAGCAGACGCTGCTCCCGCAGACCCTCCCGCCCCAGGCAGCCGTCGAGGTCGCCTCCCGCTACCTGCCGGCCGGCGGGCGGACCGGCGTCGGCGGCGACTGGTTCGACGTCATCCCGCTGTCGGGGAAGCGGGTGGCCCTCGTCGTCGGGGACGTCGTCGGCCACGGCATCCACGCGGCCGCCACCATGGGCCGGCTCCGCACCGCCGTGCGCACCCTCGCCGATGTCGACCTCCCGCCGGACGAACTCCTCACCCATCTCGACGACCTCGTCACCCGCCTCGCCGCCGAGGAACGGCTCACCGACACCCAGGCCGCCGACCTCGGCGCCACCTGCACCTACGCCGTCTACGACCCGGTCTCCCGGAGCTGCTGCATCGCCCGCGCGGGGCACCCGCCGCCGGCCGTGGTCTCCACCGACGGCACCGTGGACATCCTCGACATCCCCGCCGGACCACCGCTCGGCCTCGGCAACCTGCCCTTCGAAGCCACCGAGATACAGCTCCCCGAGAGCAGCCTCGTCACCCTCTACACCGACGGGCTGCTCAACTCCCGTGAAGGGGACGTCGACCACGGGCTCGACCTGCTGTGCCGCGCGCTCGCCCGGCCCCAGCCGTCCCTGAGCGCGCTGTGCGACCACGTGCTCGAGGACCTGCTGCCCGCCGGTGCCCCTGCCGACGACGTCGCCCTGCTCATCGCCCGCACCCGCACCCTCAGCGACGACCAGATCGCCGTGCTCGACGTCCCCGCCGACCCCGAATTCGTCAGCCGGGCCCGGTCCTGGGCGCAGCAACGGCTGGCCGCATGGGGACTGGAGGACAGCGCCTACATCACCGAACTGGTCGTCAGCGAGCTGGTCACCAACGCGATCCGCTACGCGCGGGAGCCCATCCAGCTGCGGCTGCTCCGCGACCGGACCCTCATCTGCGAGGTGTCCGACACCAGCAGCACGGCTCCGCACATGCGGCGCGCCCGGCTCTCCGACGAAGGGGGCCGCGGACTGCTGCTCGTCGCCCAGCTCACCCAGCGCTGGGGGACCCGCCACTCACGTGAGGGCAAGACCATCTGGTGTGAACAGATGGTGGCCGAGGAGTGAGACGACGAGGATCGGAGCGGGGCCACAGCCGCCGCGATGACCTCGGCGGCTCTCGTCGAGCGACGAGGGCCCGCTGCCAAGTGGATCCGCCAAGTGAGCCCGGGAGAACGGTCGTTGCGATGGTCCGAGGGATGTATCCAGTATCGCCGCCGCGGCGCCCGCTGTCACCGTTCTGCGGAACGATCTTCGTCGTGGATCGCGCCCCTACGGTGGTGGGGAACCGACCACCCCCCCCATACCCATGGAGTGAGCGTGACCGACAGCAGTGTCTCCGCCCTGGCCTCGGAACTCGTCGACATGGCCGCCGCGGACCAGCGGACCGCCCCCGGAGCCAACAGTGACGACCCGGCGGAGCAACTGGCCTGGCGCCGCCTGACGGCCGAGCACGGCGACCGGCTGAACCAGATCATGGACGAGTACGGCTGGCCGACGGCGGAGCTGGTCGGCGCCGATGCCGCGCGCGGCGCCTGGCTGATCGCACAGCACGCGGACCGGCAGCTCGACGTGCAGCGGCGGGCGCTCCGACTGCTGGAGCAGGCGGTGGCCGACGGCACGGCCGGCCCGCGCGAACTGGCTTTCCTGCGCGACCGGACCCGGGTGAACGAGGGCCGCGAGCAGATCTACGGCACCCAGATCGCCGGGGTGCGCGACGGCGCCCCCGTCCCGTGGCCGTGCGAGGAGCCCGACCGCATGGACGACCTGCGTGCGGAGGCCGGGATCGAGCCCTTCGCCGAGTACGTCGCCCAGTTCTCGCCGAACTGACGCCCCGTCACCGTCCGGGCCGCGCCGCGGAGGGCAGCACACTCCGGCGCCGCGCCCGTCCTGCGGCCTCGGCCAACTCCCGGTCCCTCGGCGGGCCGGCCGGGGCGACGCACTGGCATCGGCCGGCGCCGCCGCCTCCGCCGCGGGTCAGCGGGCGGGCATCGGAGGAGCGGGCATCAGGGGGCAGGCAGGTGCCGGGCGAAGAACGAGAGCACCTGGTGGCGCACCCACGGAACCGACTGCCGCGGGCTCAGCGCCCCGACCAGCGTCCTCCGGTCCGCGGCCGACATCAGCCCGGCCGCCTCCAACTGCGGTGCCAGGGCGGCGTAATCGGTGAACACCCCGTGCGTGGCACCGGCCAGCTGCCGCCGCCGGGTGCCCGGTCCCCCGTGGGCGAGCATCGCCGACCAGGAGCGCTCCAGTTCGCCCCGGTGCGGGAAGCCGTCGGTGCCCACCAGGAGCAACGGCCGGTCCACCCCGTACCCGGCCACCGGGAAAAGGGCGCCTTCCTCCCCGGGGCGCTCCGGCGGGTGGTCCAGAAAGCCCTCCAGGTTCACCGCGGCCGCGATCCGGCGGTCCTCGTACAACGCCTGGGCCGCGCAGGTGCCACCGGCCGAGTGCCCGTAAACTCCCACGCGCCCGAGGTCCAGTGCCCCGCCGAGCCCCTCGGGCAGGGCACGGCCCGGCACATCCGGATTCCGGCCGGCCGCCACGTGCTCCAACTGGTCCAGGACGAAACGGAGATCCGCGACCCGCGTGCTGATCGCGGTCCTGAAGACACCCGGGTCGGACCGCGGATTCCCCCGGAGATCGGTCCTCCGTACGCGCCCCCGGTGGGGCGTCGCGGCAGGGAACGCGACCTCACCGGCGTCCCCCGGGTGGTCGACGGTCACCACCACCCAGCCGTGGCTCGCCAGCTCCTCGGCGAGGCCGGTGCCCATGGTGCGCGGATCGCCGCCACCCGGGCTGTACAGCAGCACCGGCCGCCGCACCGCCTGTGCGGGAGCGCCGCGGTACGCGTGAGTGCGGGTGGCCGACCAGTCCACCCCCGACTTCGGCAGCTCCGGGTGGAGAACCGCGGTGTCGAACTCCCGGAAGACCTTCGCGGCCTCCCGGGTCATCTGTGGTGCGACGGAACGGCCGTGGACGGTCCGGGCCGGGTGGAACACGGTGACCATCACCTCCCGGACCGGGATCCCCGCCTGCCACGGGTCGCGCCGGGAGCGGTCGGCCAGGTGCAGTGCGGTGACTCCGATCCGGTGCGGGCCGGTCGGGGCGGACAGCCGCAGCCTCAGGCCCTCCGAGGGCGCCCGGCGCTCCGCGGCCCGGGCCCGTGCGACGCCGCTGCTCCAGGCCGTGAGCCCGGCTGCCGTCAGTCCGGTGGCCGCCAGCGCTCCGGTGACGGCCCGTCGGGTCACCCCGGAGGGCGCCGGCCCGGGGGTCTCCCGGGCGCTCCGGGCCCAGCCCGGACGCTCCCCGCCGTCGAGTCCGCCGTGCGACACGATTCCTCCCGTGCTGTCTTCCCGGGACCGGCCCTTGCGCCGTCCCCGGCCGTTCGAGTGCAATGACGAAGGCATGTCCCGAATGCTGGCGAACGCGACGACCTCCCGCGATGGTTCAGGCTGTGCCCGAAACGATGGCGCGCACCGGCAGGAGCACAGTGATCCGGATCCGCTTCACGGCAGCCGACTTCGCCGAGGTCCGGTTCGCCTCCCGGCCGGCCCCGCTGCAGGAACTGAACGGGGCGCTCGCCATGATGTGCCGCCGCGACGACCCACTGCTCTTCGGCCGGTGGCGCCGGCGCCTGCTGCGATCCCTCCCGGCCGCCGTCGAGCCGCTGGCGGACTTGGTCCCCGCAGGGACGGCACCCGGATTCCTCGACGTCTTCGACGACACCCTTCAGGACGGGCTGGACACCGTCCGCTCCGCTTCCCGGCCGACGGAGATCCGTTCCGAACTGGAGCGCGTCTACGCCGGGCACCCCACACCGCCCCCACCATGGATCCGGGACCTGCACCGCGGCGACCGCGCAGCCTGGCACCTCCTGCGCCGCGCCCAGCACGCGGCCTTCGAGGCGATCGTCCGTCCCGTCTGGCCCGAGGTGCAGGACCTGCACCGGACGGAGTTCACCCGCCACGCCCTGACCGTCGCGGAACATGGCATCGGCACCGCACTCACCCGGCTCGTCCCCGGGTCCCGGCTCCACGACGGAGTGTGGGAGTTCGACGCGCCCCTGGACCGCGGCATCGACCTGGACGGCCGCGGAGTGCTGCTCCTGCCGGCCTTCCACTGGACCGGCCATCCAGTCCTGGCCGAACTGCCCGGCGGACCCGTGGGTGTCACCTACCCGGCCGGACCGGGCCTGCCGCTCCAGGCCACCGGCACGGACGGCGGCGAAGCGGCACTGGCCGCGGTACTGGGCCGGACCCGGCTCGACATCCTGATGCTGCTCGCCGAGGAGCACACCACCAGCGGCCTCGCCCGGCGTCTGGGCGTCAGCAACGCCACCGCCTCGGCACACTCGGCCGCACTGCGGGGTGCCGGCCTGATCACCACGGTCCGCGCGGGGAAAGCGGTCCTGCACCGGCGTACGGCTGTGGGAAGTCTGCTGCTCCAGCGGTGCCGGTGACGGTCCGGAGCGGCGGCCGGGGCGCCGGCCGTGCCGGGAGGCGGTCAGGGGGCGGGGCCCGGAGGAGGAGATGCCCCGGCTGCGTCGGTGACGGACGGTGCCGGGCACCGGTGGCCGGCAGGACGCGCCGCTGCCGCAGGGAGCGCGGCCGCCCGCCGGACAGCGGCTGAGGGCGGCCCGGGACCCGGGCCACGGTGGCCGGCGTTGCACAGCGGCGAACGCAGGGACGCGGACAGGGACCGTGGGCCGCGACGGCCGAAGATCGGCCCATCGCGGTCCACGGTCCGTCATGCCGGGCCTGCCGGAGCGGAGATTCCGCTGTCCGTAGCGGACCCGGCCGGTGCGGGACCGCGGTGCAAGGTCCCTGAACGCCGCCGGAAGGGCGGGGAGGCAGCCTCCCGGCGCGTTCGTCGGAGTGTCCTGGCGCGGACGGCTACCGGGCCGCGTCAGGCCGGAGCCGGTTCCCGGTCGGCGTGCTTCGCCGGACGGTCCGCTCATGCGGACCCGGAGTGTCCCCGACGGCCGGCGCCGGCGCCTCGGCGAGCGCCGCGATACGCCCGTGTCTTCGCGGCGGGTGACGTGGGCCGTCGGCCCCCGCCGAAGCCGGTCGGCTCGACCCTGTCGTTCTCCCGTCCATGGGACCCTCGATCGGCTCGGCGATGCATGGCGTAGGACGTTCCGTGGGGGAGACGTCGAATGCGCCGACGCATGCCGAAGTCAACAGCCGCAGCGGGGGCGTGTCGAGGGCGAGAAATTGCCACCGGCATCGAGGGGCGGCATTTTCGGTCAGGCCGTCGACACGGGGCTCGCTGCTCGCCGGGGCGGGGAGGGCCATCCCCGACCGCTCCACCGCCCCGCGTCCCGTCGCTCCATCGCCCCATCGTGTCGGCGGAGGTCACGGTGACCACGAGCCTGCGACTCCGGGGAGACCGGACGGGGCGGCTGCGGGTCGCCGAAAACCGCGGTGCCGGGCGGCCACGCCTTTTTGCGCGGTCCGCCCGGGTCCGGCATGGAGCGATGGCCGACCGGACCGTCCGTCCCCGAAGTCGCGGAGCGCCCCGCTCAGCTCTCCGGCTGGACGATGTTGACCATCCACGTGATGCCGAACCGGTCCACACACATCCCGAAGACATCACCCCACATCTGCTTCTCCAGCGGGACCGACACGGTGCCGTCACCGGACAGCTTGGTCCAGTAAGCGCGCAGCTCGTCGGGGTCGTCCCCGCTCACGCTCACGGCGATGTTGTTGCCGGGGTTGTGCTCCATGCCCGGTGGGGTGTCGGCACCCATCAGCGTGAACCCGCTGGTGGTCTCCAGCATGGCGTGCATGATCTTGTCGGCCTGCCCGGGCTCCTTCATGCCGAATTCCCCGAAGGTGTGCAGCGCCAGGGTGCCCCCGAAGACGGCCCGGTAGAACTCCATCGCTTCCCGGGCCTTGCCGTCGAAGCTGATGTACGGGTTGAGACGACTGCTCATCAAGCACTCCTTTCAGGGGAAAACGCATGATTTTCGCAGGTTAGCGCCTTCCCTGCTGCTCAGGCCGGGCAGCACGCCGAGGTGTCTCCGCTCCGTCCCGACGGATGTGCCTGCCGCTCCCGGGCCCCACCTGGCCGTGCCCGGGAGCTCCGCGAGCGCCGGGCCCGGCCGGGCTGGGGCCGCCGGGGTGTCAGGTCCGGTACGCGTAGTAGAGCGACCGCGGGTAGGACGCCACGATGCTCGCCACCGACTTCCGGTACGTGTTGGTGGAGTGGTAGGTCAGGTACGGAACCCCGGACCTGCTCCGGTAGGTCGTGATCATGGAGTGATCCTTGGACCCGTCCCGGTCGAAGTCCATCTGCAGAATGTCCCCGACACCCAACTGGTAGACGTTCGAGAGATTGGTGGCGCGCCTGGAGGACAGCGTGAACCAGGACCAGTCGTCGGCACCCACCCAGGACATCGTCTGGTTCGAGGAGTCGTACCACCAGTTGCGGTAGTCCGAGTACAGCCCCGAGTCGTTCTTCCAGCCGCCTGCCTTGAGGGCCTGGCTGATGAAGTTGGTGCAGTCCCCGCCCACATCGTTGAACTTGCGGTACGCGGGGTTGTAGTTGCTCCAGTACTTCTCCGCGTACGTCGCCATGGCCGCGTAGTTGTAGGCCCCGCCCGTCTTCGGCCTGGACGGCGCCGGCCACGACGTGGCTGCCGGAGTCGCGTTGGGACCGGAAGCCGCGCTCGCCGCCGCCGCCTTCCCGGCGGGGGCGTTGACCGGCCGGGGCCCCTCGTCCGTCGGCCGGATGCCGGTGAGCTGCCAGGTGCCGTCCGGGCCGGCGGTGAGGCTCAGCTCGTGGTGCGCCTGGAAACCGGTGGTCGCGGGCTCGTCGCCGCGGATCTTCTGATAGGTGAGCGTGGTGGTCTCGGTGACCCGGACGGTGGCCTTCCCGCCCCGGACCCGGGTGCTTCCCACCCGCACCCGGGTGTCGGCGTCGGTGTACGCCTCGCCCAGGGAGGCCAGCCGGTCCTTGCGGGTTTCGAGTGAGGACAGGGCGGTGTCCTCGGCCCGGGCCAGGCGCTTCGAGAGGCGCACGGTCCCGGAGTGCCGCGGCGCCATGTGCTTCGCCGGCCGGGCGTTCACCAGGGTCTCGGTGCGCTCGGTCAGGACGGCATCGGCGATACGGGCGAAGGACTTGACCGTTGTGCTGTCGGCCGTGCGGACCTCCGCCGCGTGCGCGGCCGAGGCGGGCAGGAGGGCGGCCGACAGACACCCTGTCAGGACCGCGCCGATGGTGGATCTTGTCGTCGGTGGTTTCACGCTGTTCCCCTCTTCCCCCGGTCCGCTCGAACCGGGGACCGGAATCTTCGCATGAAGTACGCATGTATGGCGGACGTGTGATCGAACTGTGGAAAACTGTCCAGTCGTCGCCTTCCGGTGGCCCGCCGACCGGGCGCGAGAGGGGCCGCCACCGACGGTCGCCCTGCGATGGCGGCGCCGATGCGGAGGGCAACGTCCCGGAATGCCGGGAAGTGTGCGCGGTCCCAAGCGTCCGGTCGTCATGGCCCGGGCATCCCGCGCGCGACCCCTGCTGTGAAACCCCGGAAGCGCAGGTCATGGGGGAGTTGGTGCGCTTTGCGGCGGCTTCGCCGAGCGGCGCCTGCGCGCCGCTCGCGGGCCTGGCGGACCGGAGCTCCGCCGATTGAACTGAAGCAGCCGGTGGGCCGTACAGATATCGGCGGCCCAGAACTCCCGAGCCTGGCCCGCCGTGCCACCACCGGCTTTCGCAAGGAAGGACCTTCGGGTTGTCGCGCTTCACAAGCTCTCGTCAGCTTCCGAATACGGACAAGGCGACCACAGAAGAGGTTCAACGGCAGGACGGTCCTCCGGAGGATGCGTCCGACGACGTCTCGGATCACGACGCTGCCGGCAGTACCGGCGGATCAGCGGCTCATGGGAATGCCGGCCCGGGGGGAGCCGGAGCCGCGGGCTCCGACGGCACCGGAACCGAGGAGACCGGCCGGCCGGTGCCCTCCGACAGCTCTGCAGCCCCGGAAACCGAACAACCGGAGACCGAACAACCGGAGGCCACACATCCGGAGGACGTGCATCCGGAGGACGCGCATCCGGAGAGGAGCGGCGACACCGACGGCCCGGACGGGGCCGTACTCGCTACCGCGGGCAACGGGAAGGGCAGCGCGGAAGCGAAGGACTCGGGCGAAGCGGGGTCGGCGGGGGACCGCCCCGAACAGCCTTCGGGGGTGAAGGACGCCGGGACCGAGAACGGCCCGGACGGAAGTGCCGGTGTCGAGGTGTCCGGTGCCGCGGGGGACGGCGCCGCGGGGGACGGCGCCGCGGGGGACGGCGCCGCGGGGGACGGCGCCGAGGAGTCCGGCGGTGCGGGGGGCGGCGCCGAGGGGCGCGGCACTCGGGCGGGCTCGGGCGGCTCGGGGGACGGCAGCGGGCAGGAGTCCGGCGGCGCGGGGGAGCGCGGCCCGGACGAGCGGGGTGGGGTGGCGTCGGGTGCGGCCGCTGCTCGTCGGCGTGGCACCGCGGATGCCGCTGTCACCGCTGGGACCGGCGAGGCGCCGTCCGCTGACCCCGAGGTTGTCGAGCCCAAGGCCGTCACCAAGAACGCGGAGAAGGCCGTCACCAAGAATGCGGAGGAGGGCGCCACCGGGAACAGCGGTGGCGACGGCGGCTCCGATGGCGGCGCCCCCGGTGACGCGGCCTCGGGCGGTGGCCGGCTGGGCGGGCATCCGGTTGCGGCGCGGACCCTGCGGTGGGTGACCACCGGACTGGCCGGGGCCCTCGTGCTGTGCGCCCTCCTGATGCCGAACCAGCTTCCCCGCCTCACCCCCGGCGCGTTCCTCCGCATCCCGGTGGAGGCCGTCTTCGGCGCCGCTCTGCTGCTCGTCCTGCCGCCGAAGGCGAGGCGGGTGACGGCGGTGCTCGGCGGAGTGGGGCTCGGCCTGCTCACCGTCCTGAACCTGCTGGACATGGGCTTCCACTCGGTGCTGGACCGGCCGTTCGACCTGATCCTCGACTGGATTCTGTTCGACGACGCCGAGGCGTACCTGAGGGACTCGGTCGGGCAGGCGGGCGCGATCGGTGCCGTCATCGGCGTCGTGCTCCTCGTGCTCGCCCTGCTGGTCCTCATGACGCTGTCGGTCCTCCGGCTGACCCGTCTGATGGCCCGCCACAGCGCGGTGGCGACCCGCACCACCCTGGTGCTGGGAACCGTATGGGTCATCTGCACCGCCCTGGGCCTGCAGATCGCCGGCGTTCCCGTCGCGGCCAAGACCACGGTGGCGCGCGTCGACGACCGGGTGGACCGGGTGCGGGCCGGCATCCGGGACGAGCGGCAGTTCGCCAAGGAAGCCGCTGCCGACCGGTTTCGTAGGACTCCGCCCGACCAGTTGCTGACCGGCTTGCGGGGCAAGGACGTCATCTTCGCGTTCATCGAGAGCTACGGCCGCAGCGCCATCGAGGACCCGAGGATGGCGCGGCAGGTCGGCGACGTGCTCAAGAAGCGGAACACCGCCCTGCGTGCCGCCGGCTTCCACTCCCGCAGCGCGTTCCTCCACTCGCCGACGTTCGGCGGCGGCAGCTGGCTGGCCCACTCGACTTTCAACTCGGGCCTCTGGATCAAGAACCAGCAGCGCTACCGGAGCGTCACGTCGAGCGACCGCTTCACGTTGACCGGTGCCTTCCAGCGGACGAACGCCTGGCGGACGGTCGGCCTGATGCCCGGCGTCACCCGGGCCTGGCCGGAGGGCAAGTTCTATGGCCTCGACCATGTCTACGACTCGCGTGACATCGGCTACCGGGGTCCGAAGTTCAGCTGGTCGCCCGTGCCGGACCAGTACAGTCTCAAGGCTTTCGAACGCCTGGAGCACGGCAAGAAGCGATCCAAGCCGCTGATGACCGAGGCCATCCTCGTCTCCAGCCATCAGCCCTGGGCGCCCATACCCAAGATGATCGGCTGGGACGAGGTGGGCGACGGCTCGGTCTACAAGGCCATCAACAAGGCCGGCAAGGACCCCGAAGAGGTGTGGAAGGACCCGGACCACGTGGCCGACGAGTACCGGCGCTCCATCCAGTACTCGGTGACCAGCCTCACCGAGTACCTGGAGAAGTACGGCAAGGACAACACCGTGCTCGTCTTCCTCGGTGACCACCAGCCGGTCCCCATGGTCACCGGTGACCACGCCAACCGGGACGTGCCGATCTCCATCGTCGCCCGCGACCCCGCGGTGCTGGACCGCATATCCGGCTGGGGGTGGGAGGAAGGGCTGAAGCCCAGCCCGAAGGCGCCGGTGTGGCCGATGGACTCCTTCCGCGACCGGTTCCTGACCGCGTACGGCCCGCACCACGGCTCCGGGCACGGCGGGAACGGAGCGAAGCAGGGCTCCGAGCCGGCCGTCTCCACGAGCGGGAAGAAGCGGTAGCCCCAGGGAGGGAGCGGTAACCCCAGGGGGGGAGCGGGAGGGCCCCGGCGCGTCGGCTCCGGGGCCCTCCTGTGATGCACCGGGTCTTACGTCAGCCGCCGGTCTTGAAGCTCTTGGCCGGGAACGGGAACCCGTCCCCCAGCTTCACGTTCCAGTTCATGGAGAACACCTTGCCCTTGCAGCCGGGCTTCGAATACACGTTGAGCAGGAAACGGGTGTGGTTGGTCATCGACTTCGCCCCGACGGAGCGGGTGCTGTAGCACTGGTTCTTCATCGCGTCGATGCGGCCGTACTGGCCCGTGAAGTGCTCCTTGGACCAGAGGCACACACTGTCCCTCTGGCAGCTGCCGCTCGCGGCGTAGGCGGGGGACGCGGGAATGGTCAGAGCGACGCAACCCGCTGCGAGCAGCACACTCGCCGATCGTGCCATGCGCTTGTAGGAGAGCACAGAACTTCCTTCTCTCGGAACCGTTGAACCGTGCCGACTTCGATCACCGGACCCGTTGCGGGGAACCCGCCCGATGAGGTCCTGGTCGAATCGCGGCCTGCATGAAGGGCGGGTCGATCACGTCGAAGACGCACGACACAGCCATCGGTCGCTCCTGTGCTCGTATACCCCCCCGTTGGTGGACCGGAGTGGACCCCGGTTCACCCGAACATGCAGTCGCCACAGCGTACTTGAACGAACAACCGGAGTCGGACCGCACTGTGCGCCCACCTCTCTCGACGGTCCACCGAAGGGCGGATTCGCCGAGATTCCTTGTCCCCCGGAACAGAAGTGACAGCGAGCTCTTTTGTCGGGTCCTGACGCGAGTACTCCGAAGCGGCGCCGCACGCGCCACCGGCCCGGCACGGCGAGCGGCGGTGATCGCGCCCGGTGAATGCGGAACCCGGTCTTTCCGTTCTGCATCCTCAGGGGCATGAAGAAAGCGCTCCTCTGGCCCGCGGTTCTCCTCGCCGCTTCCGCTGTGGGCCTGTCCCTCACCACCGGTGCCTTCGAGGCCTCCGGGGGCACCACTCATACCCAGCGGGGCAGTGCGGACGGGCTCACGCGCTACCGGCTCGCCCCCGGCATGATCAAGAACGTCCCCGGGGGCAGGGGCAATCCCACCCAGGTACACGGCGTCCTGGGCATGCCTCAGGGCAACGGCCCCCACCCGGTCGTGGTCGTGCTGCACGGTCTGCACCACAACTGTGTCCGGGACGGAGCACCCGGGATCGCCCGCGATGCGGTGAAGACCCGCTGGCCCCTGGTCTGCGCGTCATCCGGCAAGGCCGAGACGGGGGAAGCGCAGGGAGTGGGGCCCGACTATCTGCGGCAGGACGCGGGGCTGTCCCACATGGTGCAGGCGCTGACCCGTAAAGGCTTCGTCGCGGTGTCCATCGATGTGACGGCCGCCGAGTACTGGTGGGGAGGCGAGACGGTGGCCGAGAAGGGCTACACCCAACTGGTCGGCACCCACCTGAAGCTGCTCTCCGACGTCAACCGGGGCATCACGCACGGCCTCGACCTGCCGGGCGTCAAGGGGCGGATCGACACCTCCCGCGTGGGCCTGGTGGGACACAGCCGTGGTGGCGGCTACGTGCTGTCGCCGAAGGCCGCCGAACGCGCCGGGCTCTTCGGGGCCGTGGCCGTCGAGCCGGCGGAGAACGCCGAGCGGGCGCCGCACAAGGTGCCTGTCCTCAACATCCGGGGTGCCTGCGACGAGGACCTCGGGCCGGACGCGGGCCTGGACACCATGAAGAAGCTCGCCGAATCCGGTTCGACGCAGGTCGCCGCGGACGCGCTCCTGGCGGGCACCGGCCACCGCATGCTCAACACCAACCTCGCGCCCACCGGCCAGGACGGCGGCAACGGTGACTGCCCGGCGTCCGAGGTCGCTTCCCCGGCCGCGGCACGCGCCCAAGTGGCTCAGATGACCGCGGCCTTCCTCGCCCAGGCCGCCCGCGGTGCCACCTCCTACGAACTCCCCGCACTCGACGGCCTGCGCCCCAAGGGCGGCAACCTGCGGAAAGGCGGCCCCACGGTCACCTTCCAGCAGGCCGGCCGCGATGCCTTCACCCGTCCCGGCAGCATGCGCGAAACCGCTTCGAAGCAGCGGGTGCTCCCCGCGATCCCGAAGGACCTGCAGGTGCCGAAGGGGGAGGGCTTCTGACCGGGCAAGGGGCGTGTGGCAGCCGTCGGCCGCCCGCGCCCGGAGGATCGCGCCCGGCCGGGCGGGGCCCGGTGCCCGGCGACGAGACCCCGGCGGTGCCGCTCACGCGCCGGTTCCTCGCGGAAGGGCGAACCGACCACCACGCGGCTCGCTCCGCACCACCACGCGGCCCGGTCGGTCCAGCTGACTTCCTGTCTCTGCTGTTTCGGCCGCTCCATTGTGTTTCCGGCCGAGGGCTCGGTGGCACAGGTGGACCGCGAACGGTCAGAAGCGGGGCGGGCCGTGCTCGATGCGCCGCATCAGCGGGGCGAGTCTGTCGATGCCCTCGTCGATGACATGGCGCTCGTCCCACCAGGTGGCGCCGGCGTCGATCAGCGGCCCGATCAGGTCGTGCGCCGCCGCGGTGTCCGTGGGGCTGGTGCCACCGACGACGAGGTCGAACGGTTCTCCGTTCCGCCCGCCCCGCTGAGTGTCCACGTAGCGCGCCAGCTCCCGGACTTCGTCGACGGGCGGTGCGTGACCGTGCTTCGCGGACTCGAAGAGCGGCACCGCGCCGTCCCACCGCGCGGCCCGGCGCATCGGGCGGCGGCGCGGCCAGAACCCGGCGATCCAGACGGGCACCCGGGGGCGCTGCACCGTCGGGGGCAGCAGGGTGACATCCCGCACCTCGTAGTGGTCGCCGTGGTGGGTCACCGGTTCACCGGACCAGTAGCGTTCGAGCAGGCCCAGGCCCTCGTCCAGGTGCTCGGCCAGCACCGTCGGGTCGGTGGGCTCACCGAAGCTGCCGTACTCGTCCTCGATGGGGCCGCCCAGCCCGGCTCCGAAGACGACCCGGCCCCCGCTGACGTGGTCCAGCGTGGCCACCTGCCGGGCGAGCTGGTGGGGACGGCGCCGGGCGACGGGGGTGACGAGCGTGCCGAGCCGGATACGGCTGGTGGCGAGCGCCGCGGCGGTGAGCAGCATCCAGGGATCCCCGAAGGCCCGCCGTTGTCGCTTGTCGTGCACCACATGGTCCCAGACGAACAGGCCGTCCCATCCGGCCTGTTCCGCTGCGTGGGCCACTTCCGCAACGGTCCGTGCGTCCGCGAAGTCACCGAAATTCGGAATGTTGATCGAGAAGCGCATAACGGCATGCTCCGGGGTGGGGGGAGCGGCGGCAAGCGGATATTTCCAGCCAAACGGGTTCCCTTGCCGGTGCCGGTGCCGGTGCCGGTGCCGGTGCCGGGCCGTGCCGGTTGGTGTGCAGATCCGTTCCCGGAGTGGCCCCCGGCGCACCGGGGGCGGTCCTGTTCTCGATGATCGAGGGCGTACTGCGGCACTGCACCGACATGGAGGTGGGCCGGCAGTACACCGACACCCACGGCGCCTCCATCGTCGGGTTCGCCTTCGCTCACATGCTCGACTTCAAGCTGATGCCGAGGCTGAAGAACATCGGATCGGCGAGCTGTACCGGCCGGCGGCCGGGGAGAGTTCGAGCTGGACATGAACAGCCGCCTCGATCTGGGCCTGTCCATCCGGACGACGGTGCCCGGCCCACGCGCACGCAGCCCGCGGGGCGAGCCGTCCTCCGCCTCGGCATGACGTAAGGGTGCCGGGCGGGAGCCGTCACGCAATGCTGCGAACGCGTGAACCATCACTCGCTGCTGAGCAGGCCGACGGTGCCCGCCAGGCCCTCGTCGCCGTGGCCCTGGGCAACCCTGTGGCGCATCAGCTCCATATAGGGGGTGAGAAGCTGAGGATCGACGGACTGGTCCTGCGCCGTGGCCAGGAGTGTGTCGTTGGCCGCCGTCATCATGGCGAGGTTGGAAGTGACTCCCTCGGTGTAGTTGCCGCTTTCCAGTTGGGCGGCAATGCCGTGGGCGGCTCCGGACATGGCGCCGAGCCATTCCGCGAGCAGCGTGGCGAACCGGGGCCGGTCGAGGTCCTTCTCGGGGCCCACCAAGGCAAAGGCGTGGGTGATACCTGCGAACATGCCGGTCATCGCGCTGAGCAAGGCGATGTCGTGCAGCGCGGCGTGGCCGGGGTCCTTGCCGACGAACTTCACGCCGGCGGGAGCTGCCAGTGCCTTGCGGTGGCGTTCGAACAGCGCGTGGTCGCCGCTGTAGAAGATGTAGCCGCCGGTCTCCGGTCGGCCGATCATCGGAGGGACGGCCATGATCCCGCCGTCCAGGAAACGAGCCCCGCGCTCCTCGGCCCAGCGGGCGCGCTGCTGGGCCTGGGCGGGGGTGTTGGTGGTCAAGTTGACCACGTCCTTGCCGTTCAGGTCGGTGCCGTCCAAAGCCTCGCCTACGGAGGCGTCGTCCAGCAGGCAGAGGACGACGGGACCGGTTGCCGAAGCTACCGCCTCGGCCGGGGTGGCCACCGCCCGGGCACCCTCTCCTGCCAGTGGTTCGGCCCTTTCCGGGGTGCGGTTCCAGACGGTCAGCGGGTGTCCCGCGGTCAGCCAGGCGCGAGCGAGCGCGGTGCCCATGTCGCCGAGGCCAAGGAGCGTGATGGGAGTCTTGGAAGTGCTGTGGGTGTCCATGCCGATCAGGCTCGTTTACACCCAGACCTTGATCAAGTACGCACTCTTTTGTGGGTGGTTACCTTAAGGTGAGTGGATGACCAGGCGGGACGCTTACGTGTGCGGCATCGACGCAGCGATCGACGTGGTCGGTGGCAAGTGGAAGGTGCTCATCCTGTGGGCGCTAGAGGGAGGGCCCTGCCGGTTCGGTGAGCTGAGGCGTGGCATCCCCGGCGTTACCGAGAAGGTTCTCGCCTCGCATCTGCGGGAGTTGGAGGGCGATCGCATTATCTTCCGGGAGGAGGCTTTCGATGGGGCGGTACGCCGCGTCACTTATGCCCTAACCCCGCTTGGTGTCTCCCTGAATGAGGCCTTGGGCCCCCTGGGCGCCTGGGGCAGGGAGCACCTCCTCGGTGAGCGGAGCGCGCACCACGAAGCGCCTTGACCGCTCGCGTTGAGTGGCCGAGAGGGACGCCCCCGCACATGCCCCGGAGCAGCGAGATGGCGTCGCGCGACGGCATAATCCGCACAGACCGCCGGATAGGGGATCTGTGCGAGTGGGGTACTCGTTTACGCCTGGCTTCACGGCCCTTGTCGACCACTCGGCATCGCCTGACTCCCAGAAACGGTCCTTTGCGCGAGCAAGATCAATCCTGGGTTGCCGGACCCTCCCCGGTCCCGGATTCGTTCGCAGAACCCATTCTCACTCAAAGGCGGGACGAGCCCCTTCTGAGACCTGCATTGTGCGAAAATCCGGGCCCATGACGGTCCCTCAATAGCACTCCCCCCGGCCGGCCGCCGGTCATCACCGACGACATGCTCCACACCGTGCTCCGGCGCCGCGCGGGCGGCGAGTCCGTCGAGCAGATCCAGCCCGACCTGATCATCCCCACCGGCAAGCGCAAGGGACATAGCCCCTCTCTCGCGAGTATCTACCGAGCACTCGCCGAGCGCGCCAAGCACGAGGCGTACCCCGAAGCCGTCGACCAGGCCCACGCAGACTTCGCCGACCTGAACAGCGGAGCCCTTCCCGACGCCCGCATCGAAGCAGGAGCCCTGACATCACGCTGAGCTACTTGTCCCTTCGTCGTAGCTATACGAGAACTGGGCCGGGGCGGGCTCGCCCGGTCTGCCCGTGGCGAGCCCAGGGTAAGCGGAGGTTCTTCCTCCGGTGAGGCTGCCGCACCCATGTCACGTGCAAATGAGCGCGGATAGTACGCAGAATGTCGAATCCAGGCGCTAGTATGGGCCCCGGAGGTGTTCCATGTCCGATCGACTTGCCGCGATCAACGCTCTGATCGCCAGTCAGCCCGTCCTCCCTCCGCCCGCGGAACGCGAGCGGTTGCGCAAGGCGCACGGCCTGACCCAGGACCAGGTGGCCGACGCGCTCGGGGTGCGCCGTGCCACGCTGGTGAACTGGGAGAACGGCAGGACCGATCCGCGGCCGCCGCAGCGGGACGACTATGCGCACCTTCTGCGGGAGCTGGCGAAGCTCTATCCGCCGGACGGCACCGTGGTGACCCAGGCCCCGGTCCAGGCCCCATCAGCGCCCGTACCGCCCGCCCCTGTGTCTGCGGCGCCCATGCAGCGCACCGCCGCCCCGACGGCGCTGTCAGCACCCGACGTGGTGCCGCGGCCCGGCAGTGAAACCGGCCCTTCGGTGACCCGGCCTGCTCCGACCGACGAGATGAACGAGGCGGAGGAGGTGGACGCCGGGCCCGGCTCCCGGAGGCCCGGCCCCCAGGGGGCCGGTTCCCAGCGGTCCGGTTCGCGACAGTCCGGTTCACGACGGCCGGGTCCGCAGGAGCCGGGGGCGCGGAAGTCCGGCCCGCCGCGCGGTGAGCGGAACCCCGGCCCGCGGAACGCCGACGCGCGGAACCCCGGCCCGCGGCGCGAGGCCGCGAGCACTCCGACCCCGGCCTCGGCCGCTCCCGCAGCCGACGAGCGGTTCGTCCATGGACCGCTCGGCGTACTGGACGGCGACGGTGCGCTGTACTGCCTCGGCGGCCTGGTCATCGACTGCCCGGCCGACAGCATCGTCTCCCTGGTCGAATGGACCCTCCGCGAAGCGCGGCTGGGGGCGCCCCGGCTGCACGCCGCGGGCAAGGACTCCGACCCGCTGATCGTCCTCACCGCTGCGGCCGCCGAGCGCCTCGGCCTCCCGGTGCGGCTGGCCGACCGGCGCGGGCTCCGGCTGCCCGACGACCACCGGGTCGTCAAGGACATCAAGCGCGCGAAGTGGCAGCTGACCCGCCGCGGATTCGGCCCCTGGGCCCGCGTCTACCGCCCCGCGCAGGGCGGCCGCCGCCACTGCGTCCAACTGGCCGTCCTGCCCTGGGACGCCCTGGACTCCCGCTCCTGGGGAACCGCCGACCGACTGCCGGCGGCCGACCTGGCACAGCTGCTCGGCACCTACGCGACCCGGGTCATCACACCCCGCGGCTCCGCCGCCGTCTCCGGCCTGGAAGCCATGACCGCGCTGCGCCCGCCCACCCGCGCCGTACGCGACGAGGCCACCGGAGGGTGGGCCTCCGGACCGGTCCCCGGTTCGCTCACCGAAGCCGTCGACCCCGCACCCCCCGAGGCTCCCGCCGAACACCCCGTCGCCGCGGCCCTCCACCCCCGCAGCCACCAGCGCACCCCGGCCGAAGTCCTGGACGAGGAGGCGTACGAGTGGATCCGTGACCCGCAACTGCTCACCGACGCCGAGTGCGAGCGCCGGTTCGCGGTCGGCATCGATGTGAACACCGCCTTCCTCGCCGCCGCCAACCGGCTCCCGGTAGGCCTCGGCGCACCGGTCCACGTGACGTCGCCGGTCTTCGACAAGAAGACCCCGGGCTCCTGGCTGGTGGACCTGTCCGGCATCGAACTCGACCCGCGCCTGCCCAGCCCGTTCACTCCGGACGGCAGCCGCCCGGAGGGCCCGGCCTGGTACGCGACACCGACCGTCGCCTACGCCCAGGAGCTGATCGACACCTACCGGCTCCCCGTCACCGTCCAGCCGCTGGAAGCATGGATCCGCCGCGAATCGGGCCCCTACCTGGACCCCTGGTACAAGCACCTCGCGGAGGCGTACAAGGCGACCATGGCCGACCTGGGCGTCACCAGCGGCATGCCGGAGCGGGAGTTCCTGGCCGCGATGGAACACCACCGGCAGCGGGACCCGGGCCTGGCCGCGGTGCTGACCGCCATCAAGTCCACCGTCAAGGGCGGCATCGGCAAGCTGCGGGAGCGCCCCCAGGGCATGGGATACCGGTTCGGCGAACGCTGGCCGGCCCTGGAACGGCCCACCTGGCGCCCGGACATCCGTGCCGCCGTCATCTCCACCGCCCGGGTCAACATGCACCGTAAGCTGGTCAGGACCGCACTGGCCACCCAGCGGTCCGCGCCACCCACCGGCCACCTCCGGTTCGACGACGACGCGCTCCTCCCCGTCGCCCTGCTGTCCGACTGCGCGGTCTACCTCTCCGACGGCCCGAGCCCGCTGGACGTCCTGCCCCGCACCCCGGACGGGAAGCCCGCCCCCGGCTGCTTCCGGCTGGGCGTCAGCCCCGGCATGGTCAAGCACGAGGGCACCCGGGACCTGTTGTGGGCGGTACAGCTACTGGACGAGGGGAACAACCCCGCCCGGCACATCAAGGGCACCGACGCCGCCGACGACGGAGAGTAGAAGAGGACCATGGGCATCTTCGAGGACAGTCTCGACCGGGCCACGGCGGCGAACTTCACCCGGCCGATGCCGAAGTCGGCGCAGGCCCGGATGCGGTTCCTGGTCAAGCAGCTCAAGGGCACCAGGGCCGTGGCCGAACTGCTGGGCGTTTCGCAGCGGACCGTGGAGCGCTACGTCAAGGGCGAGCTGAAGCGCCCGCGTCCGGAGCTCGCGGCCCGGCTGGCGGACGAGGTGCGCAAACGCTGGCAGCCGCGGGTGCGGGACCGGGCCAGGAAGCAGGCCGCCACCGCCACCGGCATCGTCATCGAGACCCGCGCGCGGTTCGGCTTCACCGCGGCCCCCGGCTCCACCGACGACGCGCGGCTCCGTCGCGTCACCCAGCACCTGCCGCCGGAGTACGCGGCCCGGCTCTTCGACGCCCAGGCCGCCGGAGCCACCGACCAGCAGCTACGGGGCATCGCCGCCGAGGGGCTCCAGGAGGTCTACTTCAAGGACGGTGGCCGGCGCGCCGAGGGACTGCAGGTCGAGTTCACCGACATCGACTACGTGGAGCTGGACTTCTGACCGGACAACGAGAAGCCGTGGCTGAGGTGTTGTGAGTGTGCCGAAGCACGATAGTTGGCACATCAGCAGGATTGTTGTCACCAAGATCGTCAGCACGTCCTAGAGTGACTCGATGAGCGACGATGCCGTGATATTGCGTCCAGTGGCCGAGGATGATCTTCCGGTGCTTGAGCGGTTCCTGACAGATCCGGAGGCGACCGGGCCCTTCCAGTGGCTGGGCTGGTCAGATCCGGGGCGCTGGCGGCGGCGCTGGGTGCAGGACGGCCTGCTGAGCGATGAGGGCGGTCAGCTGATGGTGGTATCCGGCGCCGACCGGCTCGGCTTCGTGGCATGGCGGAAGGTCGTGACCTCGAGGAGCTCCTACTGCTGGAACATCGGAGCCCAGCTGCTGTCAGAAGCCCGGGGCCGGGGTGTCGGCACGCAGGCCCAGCGGCTGCTGACGCGGTACCTGTTCGCGCACACACCGGTGGTCAGACTCGAGGCGGACACCGAGATGGGGAACGTCGCTGAGCAGCGCGCACTGGAGAAGTCCGGCTTCACCCGCGAGGGCGTGCTGCGCAGCACCGTGTTCCGGGACGGGCAGTGGCGGGACGTCGTGCGCTACAGCCTGCTCCGCGACGACATCGCCTCAGCCAGGAGCCCTGCCTCAGATCGGCCCAGCGCCGGAGGAGAGCGAACGGCCTGACCCGGACTCATCCCAGCGTGTCGAAGGAGAAGCGAGGCCGGTGACAACAACCCTGCCGGTTCTGGCGTTGGTGACAAGCAGCGTGTCCTTTCGGTGACGACTGCAGTGCCTCAGCGCTGGGAGGGCCGCAGCTCAGTCGACCTCCCTGGTGCCAACTATCGTGCTTCGGCACAGTGAGCCGAAGTGCGAAGCCGTCACCAAGGCAGGCTGTTGTCACCAGGACTTCCGGACAGGGCACGCGGGGCTGGAAGCCGTGCCGGAGTCCGTGATCGGTGACGTTCTGTACCAGGGGACCGGTCGGCAGAGTCAATGCGGCTCCCCGGTAGCCGGCTGAAACTCATCGGATTCCCGCTGCCGCAACCCACTTCGATGCCCCGGCGTCCCACTCGGTGACGGACGACTGCGGATCACCCGGGAGAGCAGATGGCGAAGAGGGAGCGGAAGGCGGACGCGGCCAGGGAGAAGGACCGCGAACGGTGGATGGCGCGTTTCCAGGTACGGCTGGCCATGCAGCCGGGCGTGGACCGGGCAGTCGTGCTCCAGGCGGTCAAGGATGTCACGGCGCACTGCGCGGAGACTGGGGAGCACCCGCGGACTGCCTTCGGCGACCCGGACGCCTACGCCGTGCAGGCCGCCGCGCGGCTGGTGCCGGCGGACCGGGCGGCGCGGGCGAGGCGGAGCAACGCCGTGGTGGACACACTCGACTCCGTGTTCAAGAGGGCCGGGGACATCGCCGGTCTGTGACCGGTTGAAGCGACTTCCGTCATGGCCCGCCGCACTGTTCCTGACACGGCTTCCATCCGCCGGGGCTGCGGGGCTGCGGGTATGCGGGGATACGGGGCTGCTGGGAGGCCCAGGCGATGGGCGGAGCGCCGGAGCCGGTGACACCGATGGATACGCCTGTGGTCGCCGCACCGTTCGCCGGCCGCCGGCTCCCGACGGGACGGCCACGAAGACCGAAGCGCGGCGAGTTGCCTCGTCACAGCCGGCTGGCTGTGCGGATCAGCCCGGCGAGGGCGCGGGAGCGGCTGTGCGAGGGCCAGGCGATGTGGGTGGTCACGGCGGGTGCGTCGGTGAGGGGGACGGCGGCGTGCGCGCTCCACAACCAGGCGCGGGCGGAGGCGGGGACGACGGCCAGGGTGCGTCCGAGGGCGATCAGTTGGGCCAGCTGCGACAGGTCGCGGATCTCCGGACCCGCTCCGGGCGGATAGGTCCCGTCGCGGCGGGGCCAGCGGGCGGGCGGCAGGCCGGGGACATCGTCGACGTCGGCCATGGACAGGAACGGGCGCGCGGCCAGGGGATGTCCGGCAGGCAGGACGGCAACCTGCCCCTCGGCCAGCAACTCCTCGCTGTCGAACCCGGCGAGGGAGCTGAAGAGAGGGTGCAGCAGCGCCGCGTCGGCCCGGCCGTCGCGCAGGAGCCGTTCCTCCTCACCGATTCCGCACAGCACCACCTCGACCTCGGCCGCGTCGGGTTCGGCGGCGTGGGCGTCGAGCAGCTTCCGCAGGATTTCGTGGGACCCGGTGGCCTTCGTCACCAGCACCAACGGACCGCGGGGGGACGCGGCGCGCCGGGTGCGGCGAGCCGCGGCGGCGGCCGCGTCGAGGGTGACGCGGGCCTCGTTCAGCAGCACCTCACCGGCGCCGGTGAGGGCGACGCCGCGGCGATTGCGCTCCAGCAGCAGGACGCCGAGCCGCCGTTCCAGACGCTGAATCGCCCGGGACAGCGGCGGCTGAGCCATGCCGAGGCGCTCGGCGGCGCGGCCGAAGTGCAACTCCTCGGCGACCGCTGTGAAGTACCTCAGCTCACGCATCTCCAGACCGTCCACGACCCCAGCGTACTGGTGTCATACCCGGCAGGTATCACAGGAGACCGGATCGGTGTTGGATCGGCGACCGGCCGACGGGACAGCATCGACGGCATGAGCGAGAAGAAGCTTGCGCTGGTGACCGGCGCGAACAAAGGAATCGGATACGAGATCGCGGCCGGGCTGGGGGCTCTCGGCTACCGGGTGGGTGTGGGAGCCCGCGACCGGACGCGGCGCGAGGCCGCGGTCGAGAAGCTGCGCGCCGCCGGGGCGGACGCGTTCGAGGTGCCGTTGGACGTGACCGACCACCAGAGCGTCACCCGGGCCGCCGACCTGGTCGAAGGACTCACCGGGCACCTGGACACCCTGGTCAACAACGCCGGTATCTCGGGAGAGCTGGGGCCGGAGTGGGCACAGGACCCGACCGCGGTCGACTTCGGCGACCTCCGGACCGTCGTGGAGACCAACGTCATCGGTGTCATGCGGGTGACCAACGCGATGCTGCCGCTGCTGCGGCGCTCGGCGTCGCCGCGCATCGTCAACGTCTCCAGCAGCGTCGCCTCGCTGACCCGGCAGGCCGACCCCGACATCGAGGCCGGCCCGGTCATGGCGGTCTACGCGCCGTCGAAGTCGTTCCTCAACGCCGTCACCGTGCAGTACGCACGGCAGTTGGCCGACACGAACATCCTGGTCAACGCTGCCTGCCCGGGCTTCGTCGCCACGGACTTCAACGGCTTCCGAGGACCCCGCACGCCCGAGCAGGGCGCGGCCACAGCAATCCGCCTCGCCACGCTGCCCGACGGCGGCCCGACCGGCGGGTTCTTCGAGGACGACGGCGCCATCCCCTGGTAGCCCCCACGGAAGAAGGCGGAAGACAGCGGTGGGTGGGTCCGCGCTCCATGAGCCCAGTGGCGCCCTACGGGGTGAGCGGGGTGAGGCGGTGATTCATGCCCGGGTGTCCTCGATGGACGCGACGGGCTCAGGTGCGGACACATGTATCCGTCTCGGCAGCAGAAGCGGGGTGGCGAGCAGGAGAACCCCGGACATGGTGATCGCGGCGAGCGGGCCGGTGAGGGTGGCGAGAATGCCCCAGAGCACCATCAGGGCGGCTTGCATGAGTCTGCTGACGGCACTCCATGTGCTGAGGATGCGGGCGGTGTGATCCGCGGGCGTCCGTTGCAGGCGTTCTGTTGCGCAGACCGGATTGAAGATGCCCATGCAGGTGATCAGCAGGCCCTCGACGATGATCACGGTGAGGAGTCCTGGGAGGCCGGGACGGACGAACGCGAGACCGAGGGGGAAGAGCGAGCGCAGCCAGCCGGAGACGGTCATGACCCGGTGCCGGCCGTAGCGGTTCACGAGGCGCACGGACAGGCGGGCACCGACGAAGCCGCCGAGTGCCGGGATGCCGAAGGCAAGGCCGTAGTGCCAGGCCGGGAAGTGGTACTGGCCCAGCAGGAGAACGGCCAGCAGCGGGACGGTGGCCATGATGAGGCCGCTGACCAGCACCGAGTTGAGGAACAGGCGCCTCATTACGCGGTCGCGGAGGATGAACCGCCAGCCGACGAGCAGGTCGGCTCCGCGTAACCCGGTGGCCCGGTTGCGAGGCGCGGCGACGTCGCTTCCGCGGATGCGGAGGACCCCGAGCGCGGACAGCAGGTAGCTGAGGGCGTCGGCCAGGACCGTGACGACCGGGCCGAGCAACCCTGTGAGCGCACCACCGAGGGGCGGACCCGCCGCCGTCGCCACCCAGCTCGTCCCCTCGAATCTCCCGTTCGCCACAAGGAGGTGATCGCCCCGGACGAGATGCTTCAGATACGCGCCGGATGCGGCAGTGAAGGCGATGCTCGCGGTCCCGGAGACGACCGAGACGACCAGCAGTTGGCCGTAGGACAGCAGGCCGAGGACGTACGCGACCGGAACGCTGGCCATCGCGACGAACCGGATCAGGTCCGTCGCGATCATCACCGGACGCTTGGCCCGGTGCTCGACCCACGGCCCGAGCGAGAACGCGACCATCGCCGCGACGGCAGGACCGGCCGCCTCCAGGAGCGACACGGCGAAGGCCGGCGAGTTCAGCACCTTAACCGCGATCAGCGGGAACGCACCGAAGGCAATCCACGTTCCGTAGGTACTGACGGCATAGGCCGACCACAGCCAACCGAAACTGCGCCCCAACTGCCCGCGCATGCGACTCCCTCGCGACAACCGATGTTCGAGTCCCCGCATCACACCGGCCGCACTGTCCCGGGGGCAAACAGCTGGGCTGTGACGTCACGCCGCAGCGACGGAATCACCGAACACACCCGACGCTGACGGCCCGAGCCCGGGCGAGCTCGGCACGAGTCTGCCGGGACGGCGGAAATCCCGCCAACCGGGCCAGGCTTTCGCTTCGGTCCGGCATGGCTTCGGGCCGAGGGCACGACGGACCTGGATGCTGATGCCGAACCAGGCGGGAGGACCGTGGACGATCACAGCACTCGAGCGGCCCGGAATGCGGCAACCACCGGGGCGGGCCCCGACGCTCCAGGGCAGCCGGGGGTCATCGGCATCGCACTCGCCGCCGTGCTGACGGCCACCCTCGCGCAGGGATCCTGGCAGTGGTTCGCCACGTACATCGGGGTGACGCTCCTCGCGGTGATCTTCTCCTTCTACCGGCTGCCGACTTGGACGCCGGGCCTCCGGTCCGCGTACGGGCGGAATCTGGTGGCGTATTCGCTGGTCGTCGGCCTGTGTGCAGCGATCGCACTGGCGCCCATGCTGCAGCGCTGGGCGTGGCTGTTCCCGATGCCGGGCACCCGTGACAGGTGTGTTGCGCTGGGCACCTACGAGAGCATCCGGACGGAGGCAGCCCTCGCGAACCTCGCCGGCCGCGACGGTGCCGCCCTCTCGCATACACAGGACGTCCAGGCCCATGAGGCCGTTGCCGACTGCCTGTCCGCCACGACGACCCTGTGGTTGCCGGTCTACGCGGCCGGAGCGGCCGTACTGGTGGGCCTGGGGGCGTGGTCCATGGAACGAGTCCGGGTGCCGAACGAGGCGGCCGCTGTTGGCGGGAAACCTCCTCACCAGGGCTGAGCAGGTGGTTCCGGGCCGCTCGCGGAGTGGAAACCCTTTGTCGGCGGAGCGGACGTGGAGCTCGCCGCCTGGGCGTACTGGCACGTCGGCGGCGATCCGGCCCAGTCCCGAACGTACTGGGGCCTGCCGTCACCGAGGGCCGACCGGAGCCCTGCGGCCGGGCGGGTGGCTGCTGCTGGAAGACGCCGATCCGGCATCGCAGTCGCTCATCTGCCTGGACGAGTACGGGCCCGGCCAGGTCGGCCCGGGCCGCTCGAACGCCCGAAGTGTTCGGTCCCCCCACGGGTTGCCGAACACTTCGGGTGGCCACCCGGTGTCAGGGTGTGGGGACCCCGCCCGGCCGTGCGGGGCGGCCGAAGCGCACGGGCACCCCCGGCGAGTACAGCACGCTCACCGGCGCCCCGGTGGGGGCCGGAAGTCCCGCCGCCGCTATCAAGTCCTCGTCGCACGTGAGGAGTTCGGCGCGGTGCAGGGGCCAGCGCGGGTGGGTGTTCGGCAAGTACACCGAGCGCCCGAAGAAGGCGTTGTGCATGCCCCAGCGCGCCGTCAGGAAGTGCTCCAGCTCAGTCGGTTCGGCCACCGGCTCGCCCACGCGTACCGCGATCCGGCTGTGTGCCCCGCGGGGACCCGGCCAGCGCCGCGTACTGGTGTACGTGAGGGTGTCACCGTCCCGCTCGACGCTCATCCGGGACCACAGGTAGGGCAGCCGGAAGGCCGCGCGGGCCACCGCCACCGGGATCAGCCGGGAGGCGTCGAGCGAGCGGAAGACCACACCGCGGCGGCCGTGCCCGTCGACCGAGTACAGCCGGACGTTGGTCTCGGGAAAGGTGCCCAGATAGGGGACGCCGGGGAGACGGAACCAGCCCACCCGGTGCATCCGGAAGGCCACGAGCCCGACATAGGTGACGCCGTTCAGCGTGTCGGGCACCGTCCCGGCCGGCAGGAGCCTCGCCACCTCGTCCCGATCGGCCGCCCAGTGGAGGAACGCGAGATCCAGCCAGGACTGGGTGAGCAGGGGCCAGGGGGTGTCGCCGGGCGGGCCCGGGGTGATGGCTTCCGGCGCGCGAGGAGTGAGCGTCACCCGGACAGTGTCTCAGGAGGACCGGTCACGTGCCGCGGGGCCGGGGAGGGAGTACCGGCCGGTCGGCGGGCGCCGTGGACCGCGCGGGGGCGGCCGCAGGTGATCAGTGGGTACGGACAGCGGTCATGCCGTCACCCCCGCGTGCCTGACGGCCGCGGCCGCGAGGCCGCGGATCAGGGGATGTGCGCGGCCGCCGTCGCCGGCGAGTTCCGGCTGGAACAGGGTGGCGAGGAAGAACGGGTGGTCCGGCAGCTCCGCGATGCGAACGTCGCCGTCCGCGTCGGTCCCGGTGAAGCACAGCCCGTGCGCGCCGAGCAGGTCCACGTGGTCCGGGTTGGCACCGTAGGCGCAGTGGTAGCGCTCCACGGACTCGGTGCCGAGGAGTTGTTCGGCCCGGGAGCCCGCGGTCAGCGCGACCGTGCCCTCGTGGCCGACCAGGGAGCAGGCCAGCGGCACCACCACTGCGTCCCCCGCTTCCGTGCCCGGCGCGGTCTCGGCGTGCCCCGCCGTTTCCAGCCCGCACACGGTGCGGGCGTACTCGAGCAGCACGTGCTGGAAACCGCCGCAGGTGCCGAGCAACGGAATGCGCCGCTCACGGGCGGTTCGGATGGCCGCGAGCGCCCCGGCCTCACTGCGGTAGGGGCTGCCGGGCAGCACCCAGACCGCGTCGAAGGAGGCCATTGCCGTGGTATCGGCCGCATCCTCGGTGGGAATCCAGTAGGCGTCCAGATCCAGGCCGTCGTGCTCGCGCAGGGCGTCGAGCAGTCCCGGAATGCGCGTGTGGGAACGGACGTGCGGGGAGCGGTCGCCGACGAGGGCGACGCGAGCGGTGTGGGCCATGCGGGCATCCTGAGCCGGTCCGCGGCATCGCGTCCAACGATGATCTGCGCATCGACCATCAGCAACACTGATACTCATGGATCCACAGCAGCTCCGCACCTTCGTCGCCGTGGTCGACCACCGTTCGTTCTCCGCCGCGGCCGGGGCGCTGGGCTACACCCAGTCCGCCGTCTCGCAGCACATCGCCGCCCTCGAAACCGACCTGGAGACCGCCCTGGTCACCCGTCGTCCGGTGGTGCCGACCGAGGCGGGCGCACGTCTGCTGGAGCACGCCCGCTCACTGCTGCTCCGGCTGGACGCGGCCCGCACCGACATCGCACGACTGCGACAACTGCGCCCCGGACGGCTCGCCGTGGCCTGCACCCCCGGTGCCCTGACGCCCGCTGCCGCGGACGCGGTGGTCCGCATCCGCACGGCCGCCCCGCGACTCACCGCCTCGGTACGGGTGTGCGGGCGCGACGAGGCACTGCGGGAGGTGCTGACCGGAGCGGCCGATCTCGCCCTGGTCGACGGCGCGGCGGCCCCCAGCGATCCCCTGCCGCTCCCCGGCGCCGGGCCCCTGACGGCTTGCGCCGTCGCCCAGGAGCCCCTGGCGGTTCTGCTGCCCACGGCCCACCCACTCGCGGACCGTTCCGCACTGAGGCTCAGCGACCTCGTGGACGCCCGCTGGATCGACGCCCCGGACGCCGCCGTGCCGCTGAGCCACCTACGGGCCGCAGCCCGGACCGACGGCTTCGGGCATCAACTCCTCTACACCGGGGTCGACATCAGCGGCCTGGGTGCTCTGGTGGCCGCCGGAGGCGGGCTCGCCGTACTGCCCTCGCCCGTGGCCGCCGGCCTGCCGGGCATCACCGCTGTGCCGATCTCCGCGCCCCGGATCGTGCATCGCGTGGAGGTCCTCCATCCCCGCGGCACCACCGGCCCGGCCGCCGAACTCGCGGACATGCTGCGGCCCTCGGCCCGCACAGCCGTCGGCACCGCGGCCCGGATCCAGGTCGAGCGTGGCTGAGCGATCACGGCGGTGGTGTGTGTCCCTCTGAACAAGTGCCGCGTCACCCACCCGGACGGTCCTGCAGACGTATCAGCCGAGGACGAGCGGCAACTTCAAGCTGAGCTCGCCGAGTTGCGCCCGTTCCGCTTCGGTCGGAGCGCGGCGGCCGGTGCCGGCCAAGAGGGCGTCCTTGTCGGTGAACGACGTGGGGAACGCGGCGCCGGCGATCTCCTCCAGCAGCGCCCGTGACCGGGCCAGAGCCTCCGCGGGCGGTTCGGCCGCGTCCGGGAGGCGCGCGATCAGGTCGAGGTGGTGCAGGGTCCATTCCAGGACGTACGCGGTGAGGTAGTCGTCCACGGTGAGGACGTCGTCGCGAGTGCTCACCCGGAGGCCGGGGTCGGCGAGTCCGGCGGCGCGCCCTGCCGCGGAGCCGACGTCGTCGAGGTGGAACGTGAGCAGGCCCGGGTCCTCGTAGGCGGCGGCGAGCCGGACGGTCAGCGCGTCGAGCGGATCCTCGCCGGTCGGCGGACGGTCGGCCACGCGCCAGTACGTCACCGCGTCGACGGTCGGTTCCGCTTCGGCGGGGGTGGCGAGGGTGATGAGGACGTCCTGGGCGTCGATGATCAAGTGGCACACGAGGTCCCGCACGAGCCAGCCGGCGCAGCCGGACGGCTGCTCGAAGGCCTGGTCCGGGAGTTCGGCGACCGCAGTGCGCAACGCCGCCCACGAGCGCGAGAAGAGATCCACGCCGGCACGGTAGTGCGGCGCGGGAAGGGCGGACAAGCGGATTCCGGACTCCTGCGGGCGCAGCAGCCACCGCCAGGAGAGGTGTGGACCCCTGAGTCCTGCCTGTGGGCCACGGGTGTGCCGATGGTGGCATGGCCGGATCAGGGCCTCACCTCGACGGTGCGGCGAAGTCGGTGGCACGCTGGCCGGGTGACGACCGATGATGAAGAGGGCCGATGGCTCGCGGAGCAGACCGCCTCGCGGTTGCGGGACATCCAGGCGGGACACCTGGCCTGGACGGAGATCGATCTGATCGACATCGGGGACGACACGGCGCGCCCGTTACGCGACGGGCTGGAAGTCTTCGGCGTCCGGGTGAACTATGTGCCGGTCTGCCAGCCCCGCCATGTGGTGGCCGCGCTCGGCGGAGGCCGGCCGGTCGCGCCGTATGTCGTCATCGCCTGCCATGGGGACAACGGGCGGATCCTCATGGCTGAGGTCCCCGACGCCCTCGCCGGAGCCCAGCCGTTCCACGGCTCCATCGGCCCCGGCGAGGTACGCCGACACCTCCGACTGTCCGGCAGCGTCGTACTCACCACCGGATGCGGGACCGGCCGTCGGGACCTGGCCGATGCCTTCCTCGACGTCGGCGCACGTGCCTTCATTGCACCCAGCGGGTACCCGGAGGGCTATGCGGGCGTGTTCGCCCCGCTGTTCCTCTTCTACGAGCTCACCGAGCGGCGCTCTCTCGCCGATGCCGTGCGCCGCCTGAGCGGACACGACGACGCACTGGCGATGTGGCAGCTCCATCAACGTTGATCGGTCCATCAACACTCCACGGTCCATCGCCGCTGACCGGTCTGTGTCAGCACTCGCCGCTCCATCAGGGCTGCCGCTTCGCGAACGCTGACGGCGCTTCGTCCCGATGGTGTGTCCCTCCACCCGTGGCCAAATGGACTCCCAGAGAAATAATGTGGCACTATTTTTTCATGACGAGACATGCAGATGCCGACGTCCGCCGGAATCAGGTCGCCGCCGCGCTGGTGCGCGTCGTGGCCGAGCGTGGGCTGGCGAGGGCCACGTTGGCGGATGTGGCGGAGGAGGCGGGGGTGTCGGTGGGGCTGGTGCAGCGCTACTTCCGCACCAAGGACGAGTTGTTGAGGTTCGGCGTCGAGTACGTCTACCGGCGTGCCGAGGAGCGGGTGCGGCAGGTTGCCGTCAGCCTCCCGGTGCGGGGGACCGTCGTGCGGCTGATGGAGACCTTCCTCCCGCTGGACCCGGAACGCCGCGATGAGCTGCGGGTCTGGCTGAGCCTCATTCAGGCCTCGCTCACCGATCCGCGGATGGCCGCCGTCCATCAGAACGCGACACTGGCGATGGTGGACGGCGTCGCCGAAGCGCTGGCGGGCGCGCAACGAGCCGGAGAGCTCACGGACGCCGCCGATACCGCGACCGAAGCGGCCGCGCTGGTCGCGTTCGTGGACGGACTGTGTCTGCATCATGCGGCCACCGGCACGAGGTTCGAACCGACGGCCCTGCGGGCAGCGCTGACGCAGTACGTCGACCGGCTCTTCGACGGGGGTGCGGCCCGATGAGCGGGGCACTGACCGCGGCGCTGGTGGGCCTCGCCCTGCTGGACAGCGCCAGTTTCGGGACGCTTCTCATACCCGTCTGGTTATTGCTGACGCCCGGCAGGCTGCGCCCGGGCCGCATCGTGGCCTATCTGGCCACCGTGGCCGGGGCGTACTTCTGCATCGGGGTGCTGCTGACGCTCGGTGCCGACGCCGCTCTCGAGGCCGTACGGCGCGTTCTCGACGGGATACCGGCGACCCACCTGCGGCTCGGCCAGCTCGTCTGCGGCGTCCTCATCATCGCCTGGAGCTACTGGCTGGAGGCCAGGGCCCGGCGCCAGGACGACAACCCGGGCCGAGTGCGCCGCTGGCGGGCCCGGGCCATGTCTGGAGACGGGGGTGTCGGTGGGCTGATGGGCCTGGCCATGACGGCCGTTGGGCTGGAGGCCGCCACGATGCTGCCCTACCTCGCGGCGGTGGGGCTGATCGCCGAAGCGGACATCACCGTACCCCTCACCGGCGCCGTCCTCGCCGGCTACTGCGTCGTGATGACACTCCCGGCGATCGTGCTGGCCGTGGCACGGTTCGCCGCCCACCACCGGGCCGATCCGGTGCTGCGCCGGGTCAATGACTGGCTGACGAGGAACAGTGCCCGCGCCCTGGGCTGGACCGTCGGCGGCATCGGCATCGGGGTCACGCTCAACGCCGTCGTCTCGTTGCTGTTCGACCAGCCGTGACGCGGTTCGTTCCGCCCGGCGGGCGCCGGAGTCCGTTCCGCCCGCACGACGCGCCGGACGGCTGATCCGTCCGGCGACATGCCCGGCAGGCTCCAACCGCCCCTGGGCGGTTGGAGCCGTCCCCTGTCCCGCTCGCTCGCCGCCGAGGGCGCCGACACCCGCCCGGATCCGGGAGCGCAGTGCGGCCGTGGCGGTCGGCCCCCCCCCGACGGAAATCACCGCATGCCGGCCGTGCCCGGTCCCCCGCCGTGTGCTCGGTGCCTCCTGGGGCTGGGCCGTCAGCTCTCACCAACGGCGGGAGCCGGACCCCGGCCCCGCCGGGGGAGTCGTCGGATCCGGGAAGGGGACTCCCAGTCCCCGAGATAGTCGATCTCGGGGGAGAGGAGCACTCCGGTGCGGTCCAGGACGCGGCGCCGCACGATGTCGACGGCCCTGGCGAAGTCGGCGGCCGTGGCGCCGTCCCCGGCGACCAGCGTGGGGTGCAGTGCGGAGATCTGCACGCCGCGGACGACCGGACTGCCGAGCCCGAAGCCCGCGTCCCGGATGAGCCGGCTCGCACTCACCCGGGTCGAGCCGTCGGGGAAGCGGTTCACCGGGGCGCCGGCCGCGCGCAGTTCGCCGACGCGGGACGGCGGGATCGCCGGACTGAGGAACACGCTGCCGACCGAACGTTCGTCGTGTAACGACGAGCCCAGCACCATGCCCTTGGCGCGACGCACCGCGAGCACCGCGCGAGCCGCCTCGGCCAGGGGGACGCGGCTGCCCGGCGGAACGCCGAGCGCGTCGGTCACCTGCCGGTACCGGACGGGCGCGCTCCGCGCGGAGCGCCGCAGCGAGAACACCAGGCTCAACAGGAGCCGGCGCCGGGAGCGTTTGAACACGCTGGTGCGGTGGCCCAGTTCGCACTGTGCCGCCGGCAGGGTGACGTGCCGGTTCAGCCGCCAGTCCCACGCCCGCACCTCGACGAGGGTGTCGGACACCTCCTGGCCATAGGCGCCGACGTTCTGGACCGGAGCGGCGCCGACCGTACCGGGGATGCCGGTGAGCATCTCCATGCCGGTGAGGCCCTCGGCGACCGTGGCGGCGACCAGGTCCGCCAGCGGATGCCCTGCCTGGACCTCGACCTGCACCCGGTCCTCGTCCCGCGCCCCGGACCAGCGGATGCCCCGGTTGGTCATCCGCAGGACGGGAGCGGAGCATCCGGCGTCGTGCACCAGGACGTTGCTGCCGTGCCCGAGGGCGACCGGCGGGCCGTGGCGGTCCATCTCCTGCCGCGCGTACGTCACGACGTCGGGCAGGTCCGCGAGGTCCCGCAGTTCGACGAGGCTGGCGGCCGGGCCGCCGATCCCCAGGGTCGTCAGGGGAGCGAGTTCCGCTCCGTGAACGATGCGCATGGAAACGGCGGCTCCTGTGTCTCGGGTCGGAAGAGGCGGGCCTTCTCGGGAAGAGGGGGTGTTCGTGCCGTGCGGGTGGCGGGTTCCTTCGTTAACGCCCCGCCAAGCGCATTAAGGGTGTGGTCACGCTAACGGGGCCTGGCGGGTCATGCAATGCGAACTCATGCGAAGCCCACCCCCTCCGACCGCAGAAGGAACCTCCTCTCCCGCCGGATGCATCTTTCGATGTAGTGCAGTTCGTCTGTGCTCACGAGGAATGCCGGCCGGGGCGCACCGACGATGAGGGCATGACCCAGACCCTGCGCTCACCGACCCGTTCTCCCGGCACCGGTGGTGGCCGGCTTCCTCTGCTCGACGTGCTGCGCGGGACCGCGATTCTCGGCACGCTGATGACCAATGTATGGATCTTCGCCGGTCCCGGCGCCGAGTGGGGGATCCTGCAGAACGGCGCCGGGAACGCCGGCTACGGGTCCGTACCGGCGGCGGCCGAGAGCCTGTTCCAGCTCGTGGCGAACGGGAAGTTCCTCTCGATGCTGACGATTCTGTTCGGCGTCGGCCTCGCGATCCAGTTCGACTCCGCCGCCCGGCGCGGACAACCCTGGCCGGGCCGCTACCGGTGGCGGGCGCTGTTCCTGTTCGCCGAGGGCACCGTGCACTTCGTGCTCGTCTTCGCCTGGGACGTTCTGATGGGTTACGCGGTCACCGCGCTCCTCGTCGCCCGGCTGCTGGCCCGGTCGGAACGGACCCGACGCCGCGTCATGTGGTGGGCGGGAGGGCTGCACCTGGCCTTGATGGGAGCGTTCACCGCGCTGCTGGTCGGGGCCGGTCAGGAGGAAGGCGGCAGCGGAGGCGGCGTGTCCCAGCGGGTCGTCGACCTGTACGCGCACGGGAGCTACCCCGACCAGATCGCCTTCCGGCTGGAGAACGCCCTCGCGCTGCGCCTGGAGCCGGTGGTCTCCTTCGGGCTCCTGGTCCTTCTGTTCCTGCTCGGCGTGCGGCTGTTCCGGGCGGGCGCGTTCGGGATGGACGAAACGGGCCGGCGGATCCGCGCCCGGATGCTCGGCTGGGGTCTGGGCCTCGGGGCACCGCTCACCGTGGCAACCGCCCTGGGCGGCCAGGACTTCTTCCTGCTGGGTCGGTACTGCGCCGCTCCGCTGATGGCCGTCGGTTACATCGGTCTGATCGGTGCGGTGGTGGGCCGGGTGCGGCGCCCGGGCCTGCTCACCACGGGTCTGACCTCCGTCGGCCGGGCGGCCCTCTCCTCTTACGTGCTCCAGAACCTGCTGTGCATGCTCCTCTGCTACGGCATCGGACTCGGCCTCGCCGCCCGCTGGGGAGACGCCGGCCGCCCCTGGTGGGTGATGGGGCTGTGGGCCGGGGTGTGCGCCTTCCTCATGATCGGCTCCACACTGTGGCTGCGCCGGTTCTCCACCGGTCCGCTGGAGTCCGTGCAGAAGTGGGCACTGCGGCGCTGAGCCGCCCCGCGCCCGAACCGGATCCCCTCCGCCCGGGAGCCTCCGTCCCGGGAGCTCTCCGGGACGGGGCGGTCGGCGGTGACGACATACCGCGGTGACGGGGCACGGGGCGCGACAGCCTCGGGGCGGGACGGTCGCGGGGCGATGCAGTCATGGGCGGGAAGGTCATGGGGCGGCCCGACGGTAACGGGTTCGGCGGTCACGGGATGCGGCGACGGAACCCACCGCGCCCGAAGGCCTGCGACGAGCGCGCCCCCTCCAACTCCCTCCGCCCCACCCGCGAACCGTTGTTCCCCACCCGTGGGGCGTGTGCGAGGCCGGGGCGGGGGAGGCCCGGGCGGTTCGGTGTGTCCGGTGGGTACCGGGATACCGGAGCCCCCGAGTGGCGTACGCTCACCGCATCCACAGCACTCTGGGGGACACCCATGCGTTCTACCGCAGCAGCCCTGCTGCTCCTGCTCGCCGCCGGATCCGTCACCGCATGCAGCGGCGGATCCGGCGACAACGGGGACGGCGGCTCGCACGCCAAGCCCGCCGTCGGCAAGGAGGCGGCCGTACCCACGCCGAAGGCCGGCCACATGGCCGACGCCTGGGGCAAGAAGATCCGCAGCCTGAGCGGCACGCTGGACTGGAAGACCTGCAGCACCCCCACCACACAGGGCTGTGCCCGGACGATCGACACCACCATGGCCGTCGTCGGAAAGCTCTCCGGCCAGCTCCAGACGCTCGGCGGGGCCGAGGTCTACCCGACCGCCACGGCGAAGGCCGAGGCCATGGACGGCGCACGCGTCACCTACCGGGTCGCCAAGTGCGCCAAGACCCGCGAGCCGAGCACCGAGTGCTCCCAGTCGGCCGAGGACGTCCGGACCAACCTCGCGGGACTGGCGGCGGCCCTGAAGGTCGACGAGGGCATGGCCGGCTGAGGTCCGACTTCCTGAACCGCTCGTCCCGCAGCAAGGCACGGGGCAGACGTGTCCGACGCCTCGGCCGGGGCCCTGGAAAGGGCCCCGGCCGAGGCGTCTGCCGCACGACCGCGGAGAACCACAGGGTGCATGACTGCCGGGGAACCGCGGGGACGTAGGTTGGCGGCATGGTCGAGGGGGCGAACACCGCAGCGCAGACCGCTCCGTTGGAGCACCGGACAAAGGGGCGGGACGCCGCCCTGGGGAACAAGGGCAACGGAGGGCCGGCGCGCTCGTCCCTCCTGATGGCCCTGGGCACGGTGGTGTCACGGGCGACGGGGATGATCCGCCAAGTACTGCAGGCTGCGGCGCTGGGCACAGGACTGCTCGCCAGCACGTACAACACGGCGAACACGGTGCCCACGAGCCTGTACACGCTGCTGATCGGTGGCGCGCTCAACGCCGTGCTGGTGCCGCAGCTGGTGCGTGCCCGGACGACTCAGCCCGATGGCGGGCGGGCCTACGAACAGCGTCTGGTGACGCTCGTGGTGTGTGTCCTGGCGGTGGGGACGGCACTTGCCGTCTGGGCGGCGCCGCAGATCGTGGGCCTGTACATGCGGGACAGCCCGGAACGGCACGAGGCCTTCGAACTGACGGTGACCTTCGCCCGGTTCCTGCTGCCGCAGATCTTCTTCTACGGCCTGTTCAGTATCTACGGACAGATTCTGAACGCCCGCGAAAAGTTCGGCGCGATGATGTGGACGCCGGTGCTGAACAATGTCGTGCTGGTCGGCATGTTCGCCGCCTATCTGGGGCTGATGACGGTCCCCGACCGGGTGGAGGACATCACCGGCACCCACGTACGGCTGCTCGGGATCGGGACGACCGCGGGCATCGCCGTGCAGGCCCTCGCGCTCATCCCCTTCGCGCGGGCGGCGGGTTTCCGGTTCCGGCCACGGTTCGACTGGCGGGGCACCGGCCTGGGGAAGAGCGTCCACGCGGCCAAGTGGACCTTGCTGTTCGTCCTGGCCAGTCAGGTCGCGCTGACCGTGGTCACGAACTATGCCAACACCGCCGACCAGGAGCTGCCCCGGGCCGGCGCGGGCTACACGGCCTACACCTACGCGCAGACCATCTGGATGCTGCCGCAGTCGATCGTGACCGTTTCCCTGGTGACGGCGCTGCTGCCCCGTATGAGCCGGGCCGCCGCCGAAGGACGCATCGCGGACCTGCGCGCCGACCTCTCCCGGGCGCTGCGGATCAGCGGCGTCGTCATCGTGCCGGCCGCCTTCCTCTTCCTCACCCTGGGACCACTGATATCGGCGCTGCTGTTCGCCCATGGGGCGGCGGATACCGCATCGGCCCGTCCGCTGGGCCAGATGCTCCAGGCGTTCGGGCTCGGACTCATCCCGTTCTCCGCCCAGTACCTGATGCTGCGCGGCTTCTACGCCTTCGAGGACACGCGCACGCCGTTCCTGATGGCCGCCTGGATCGCCGTGGTCGACATCGCGCTGGCCACGGCATGCCACCTCCTGCTGCCGGCACGCTGGGCCGTGGTCGGGATGGCCGGCGCCTACACGCTCTCCCAGCTCGCCGGACTCGTCCTCACCGCCCGCCTGCTGCGCAGGAGACTCGACGGTCGCATCGACGACGGAGCGCTGCGGCGCACCTACGGCAAGCTCCTGTGCGCCGCCGGACCGGCCGCGGCGCTGGGCTGGGCCGCGGCGCGTGGGTGCACCGGGCTGGGAACCGGCACGGGCCCGACCGTGGCCGCGCTGGCCGCCGGACTGCTCACCACGACGGTGGCGTATCTGCTTCTCGCTCGGCTGATGAAGGTCGGCGAACTGCGTCACCTGCCCGGGATGCGTTGACCACCGGGCGCCCCCGCCGGACCCGACCCGGGTGTCACTTCCGTCTCACCGCTCACTGCTCCCGGGACGACTCGACATCCCGTTCCAGCGGCGTTCTGGCGACCGCGGCCGCCAGTTCCTCCAGGGCGCCCAGCAGGAGTTCCGCCCCGCGCCGCACCACCGGATCGCCGCCGTCGCCGGCGCCTTCCCAGGCGTCGAGTGCGTCCTCGACCCGGCGCCAGTCGGGGTTGCGGCGCTCCCGAACGGCCCGCGCCGCCTGGGCGGTGTCCGCCTCCAGGGCATCGGCGAAGCGCGCGGCCTCGCGGACCGGGCGCGCCCCGTGTTCCGGCAGATGGGTCTCCAGCAGCATCGCGGCCCGCCCCAGCGATTCGAGTGCCGCCTGTGCCTCCTCCGCCTCCCTGCGGTTAAGGCCCCGGTGCCGGACCGGCTCCTGCTTGGCCCGGCGCAGCGACTCGTCCCAGGTGGCGTTGGCGTCGCGGCTCGCCAGCAGCGTGTGGCGCACGTCCGCGAGGCGCCGGTCGTCGGGCTCGGCGAAGCTGCGGACGACCGCCGCCGCATAGCGGCCGTTCGCGGTGAGATAGTCCGCCAGCCGGTCCAGCAACTGCGGTGTCTCCCAGGCCGGCAGCAACACATACGCCAGCATCGCCAGCACCCCGCCGAGCAGGGTCAGCAGCAGCCGGTCCCGCACCGTCTGCTGCAACGCCTCGCCCGCCATGCCGAGCAGCAGGACCACATACGCCGCGGCGAAGGACTGCGAGGCCACGTATCCGGTGCGCATCAGCAGGTACATCAACGCGGCCGACACCACGGCCAGTCCGCCGGACACATAGGCGCCCGGGTGGGCCACCTGCACCACAGCCGTGGCGAGCCCGACACCCACCAGGGTCCCGGTGAACCGGGCCACGGCACGGGCGTACGTCTGGTGGAAGTCCGGCCGCATGACCATCACCGAGGTGACCGGTACCCAGTAGCCGTGGCCGAGCGGCAGCGCCGTGCCGAGCAGATAGCCGAGCGCGGCCACCGCCGCGAGACGCACCGCGTGCCGCAGTACCCGCGAGTCACGGTGCAGTTCCCGGCGCATCGCGCCGAGCACGACCGGCACCAGACGGAACATGGTCGGACGGATCAGCTGTGCTTCCCCGGCGAAAGCGGATTCGTGGTGCGACATGCCGCTGTCGGCGGTGTCCAGGACCTCGATGAGCAGGTCCGCCAGCGTGATCGCGGCCTGCCGCGCCGGCCCCGTCAGCACTTCGTCGCCCTCGTCGATCAGCAGCGCTTCCATGGCCTCGGCCGGTGCCTCGACCGGGGTGCCGTGCCGGATGGAACGGGCTGCGGCGTCCAGGACGTCCGCGGCGGCGTTCAGCAGTTCCCGCGCCCGGTCCCGTTCCGGGCCCTCCGCCGCGGCCCCGACGCGTGGGTCGGCGACGGCGGCGACCGCCGGACGGATGTGTTCCGCCAGGCCGCGGGGCCCGTGCAGAACGGACGGCCGGGTGCGTGCCTGGGACGGCGTGACGGCGGCCGCGCTGCGCGCCGTCATCATCGGTTCGGGACCGAACGCTGCCGTGGGGTCGTGGCGCAGCCGCCGGGCGTAGTCCGCCATCGCGGCGAGCGCGTCGGCGAGCGCGTCACGGTGCGCGCCCCACCGCCGGATGGGGAACAGCAGAATCAGTGTCGCCTGCACCAGGCCGCCGAAGGCGATGACCCCGGCGTGCTCCAGTGCCCCCTGAACGCTGGTGGGCAGGGTGACGGTCACCATCATGATGCCGACCGTCGTGGTGGCGACGATCCCGGCGGTCGAGCCGACCGCCCAGGCCATCCCGGCGAGAAACGCCCATGCGGCGAGCAGCAGCAGAAACGTCGCCGTATGCCCCGACGCGACGTAGCCGACGAACGTGCTGATCCCCAGACCGGCGCCCGCGGCCAGCGCGATCACTTTGCGCGGGCGCCAGCTGCGCTGGAATGTCGAGGAGCCCGCGGAGAACGCGCCGAACGCGGCGGACGCGGCGTACGCCGGGGAGTCGAGCCACAGCGCGAGCCCGATCACGATCGCCACGCCCGCCGCCGCACGCAGGGCGATCAGCGGCTCCAGCCGCGTCCGCTCGACCGTCAGCCCGGAACGCACGACCTCCCGCAGCGCTCGCAACCACGTCACGGAGCAGAGACTAGGCGGAGGACCGCACCGGCCGGCGGCAGCCGCACCGCGGACCCGGAGCCCGAGGTCACCGACGGCGGCGGATGCCGAGGCGGGGCCTGCCGGACGCGCGGCGCCCGGGGCGCCGGACCGGGGAACGCCGTCCGGGGCGTCGACCCGGACGGCTGCTCCCGGACTCCGCAAAAGCACCTCGCCCATTTGGTGGAGGAGGAGGGCCCGGGCTCCGCCGGAGGGCGGATTCCCTGCCCGGGGCCGGGCGCCATCATTGTTCGGGAGGGGATGCACACCTTCCTCCGGGAGACGGTGCGGGCAAGCGGCCGGTTCCACCGGGCCGCCGCCACACGGCCGTCCTCCGGAGGATGAACGGGAGGAACCGGCAATGCAGATCACCACGAGGGCCGCCCGGCTGGTGGCCGTCGCCGCGACGGGAACAGCTGTCCTGGCGGGAGTTCCCGCGCAGGCCGCGACACCGCACGACGGAAGGACCGCGGCGCGGGCCGTGGTCGATCCGGAACCCGAGTACCGGGGCTGCGCGACACCGGAGAGTCCGTCGGGCGCGTCGGGCGGCGCGGTCATCCACAACTGGAGCGATCCCGGCCAGACCCTTTCCGTCCGTCTGGACGTGGCGGACATCCAGGCGGACGGACGTCACGCGAGGGTCCGGTTCGTGATCGAGGACGTCAACGGGCGACGCACCTACGGCCGCTGGCGCAAGGCCGTCGGGGACGGGGTCTACAAGACGTGGTGGACGAGTGCCAAGTCCGATCGCGGCATCTTCGAGGCGGGAGTCCAGGTCGCCACGTACAAGGGCGATCGCCTGAAGACCATCTGCACCGACATGTGACCGGATGCCGGAGCCCGACCCACGGGGGGCCGGGCTCCGTGCTCCACGGCAGGAGCGTGCGGCAGCGCAACGAGTTGCCGCAACGGCCGACCGGGCCGACCGCCGGTCCGTACAACGGCGGCGCACCGGCTCGGCGAGAAACACACCATGGGGAATCACCCTTGGGAAACACCAGGAGAAACAGATGAAGGTCGGCATGGTGGCGAGCCACTACCCGCACGCCGCTCACCGCGAGGAGTTCCTCGCCCGCGTCCACCGGGTCGCCGAGGAATTCCGCCGGACACCGGGATGCCTGTCGGCGGACTGCTGGGTGTCCGACGAAGCGGTGATCTCGATCGTGCAGTGGGAGTCCGAGGAGGACTACGCCGCGTCGTTCGCCGCTGTGGTGGCGGCAGGGCTCGACATCGGCTTCGACGAGCGCGAGGCCCGCCCCCGGGAGATCGTGCGGCTCGCCGCGGCCTGACCGGGCACTCCCCGTACCGGCCGCGGGTGCGTCCGTTCCCACCCCCGTGGCCCCTGGCCGGAGCCCGCTCGCCCGAAGGGCCATGACACCATGGCGACTTCGGACGAACGGGCTCCGGCGTCCGCGCTCCCGTCGGCCAGGCGGGGCAACTCTCACCGCACCGGGAGCCGTGGGATGCACCGCACCGGGGCGCGGGCACCCCGGCTCGAGAGGCGCCGGCGCCTCATCCGCCGAGGCCTCATCCGCTGAACGCGACACTCACGGACAGCCCGGCGATCAGCAGCCCGGACACCATGGCCGTCACGAAGCGGCCACGGTCGTCCGTCAGGAACCCGCCCAGCAGCCTGCCACTTCCTGCGAGGAGCAACTGCCAGCCGGCGGAGGCGAGGACCACGCCGGTCAGATAGACGACGGTCTGCCCGGGGTCCCCGATGCCCGGGGTCTGCCGGCCGAGCACCAGGGCGACGAAGTAGACGGCCGGCCAAGGATTGAGCGCGGTCAGGCCGAGAAAGAGGAGGCCAGCACGCCAGGGCGTCAGGGCTCCAGCGCGCGCCGGCGTCCGGTGGTTCGCTGCCGCACCCTGCCGTCGCGCTGCCAGGGCGCGCATCACGATGCGCGCCGCGAGAGCGATGAGGACGGCCGAGGCGAGCAGGCGCAACGGAGCGGCGACCGGGGCCACCGCCGACGCGAGCGCTCGGCCGCCGATCACCGCGGCCAGGGCGTAGCAGGCGTCGGCGGCGGCCGTGCCCATCGCCGCGGCGGCGCCGTGACGGAAGGAGGTCCGGGCCGTCATGGAGACCATCAGCACCGCCACAGCGCCCACCGGAACGGCGAGTCCGAAGCCCGCCCAGAGGCCCGCGAGCAGCGAACCGGTCACATCGATGCCCAGGACGTGCACATGGTCCTCCGGCAGTGAGCCGTACACCCGCGTGGGGCCACACCGCGGGCGACGGCCTCCGTGCCGACGGCGCCGGGCAAGCGAGGGACGGTATACGTCTGGTCGACGCGGCGAGAGATCGTCATGCTGCCAGTGTCAGCAGCCACATTCTTTCAGTCCATCGAAGCTTTTTGCACGACATTGTTCGGGGGTCCCACATGATCGACGGCCGGTTGAAGACCTTGCGCGCCCTCAGCGCGACGGGCACCGTCACTGCCGCGGCAGAGACGCTGCACCTCACTCCGTCCACGGTCTCGCAGCAACTCCGCCAGTTGCAGGCCGACCTCGGAGTGACGCTGCTGGAGCCCGACGGGCGCAGGGTGCGACTCACCGCCGCCGCACACACCCTGCTCCGCCACAGCGATGTCCTCTTCGCCCACTGGGAACAAGCGGAAGCCGACCTGGAGGCGCACCGTGAGGAGCGGGCCGGAAGCATCAGGATCTCGGCTGTGGCCAGTGCGTTGTCCAGGCTCGTGGCGCCGGCCGCCGCGCTGCTGGGCCAGCAGTACCCGGCCTTCACCGTGGAGATCGGCGAGGATCCGGACGAGGACCGGATCCGGCTGCTGCTCACCGGGCGCGCGGACATCGTCGTCACCATTCCGGCCGCCGACGCGCCCTCCCCCGACGACGAAGCGGTCGAACAGCACGCCTTGCTCGAGGAACCGCAGGACCTGCTGGTCCCGGCCAAGCACCCCGCCGCCGGAGAGGAAGCCGTCGAGCTGGGCGCGTTCGCCGAAGAAAGCTGGCTGCGGGCGGGCGACCCCCGGGACCAGCACCCGTTGCTGCTCTCGGCGTGTTCCGCTGCCGGGTTCGTGCCCCGGATCACGCACAACGCGGTCGACTGGTTCGCGGTGTCGGCCCTCGTCTCCCACGGCCTCGGGATCTGCCTGATTCCCCGTCTGGTGCCGGTGCCGGCCGGCCATGACGTCGTCCGTGTGCCGCTGACCGGAGACGTCCGGCCCACCCGCCGGGTCGTCGCCTTCATCCGGCGCGGCAGCCATGAGCGCCGGACGGTGAACCGCTGCCTCACCGCACTGCGCTCGGCGGCCGGAGCCTGGTCCGCCGGTCACGACGGCTGACCCCGCGGTCGGTCACGGCGGCCGCTCCGTCCCGGACGGGGAACTCATCGATGACGATCGGCAGTTCCCCCCCAGCTCCGTCCGAGGGCCGGCCGATGTGGCCGAATGTGGCTCATCGGCCGACGAGGCGGCCGGGGAATGTGTGGTTCCTGTGTCCTTCCGGTGTGTTCGCGAGGAGTATGCCAGCGGACGGAGCACCTCTTCGGTGCTCCGCAGGAAGGGGACCACCATGCGAAGACCTGTCCGAGCCTGGGGCGCGGCAGCCGTGACGGCACTTCTCGCCCCGCTGCTGACGGCCGTTCCGGCGCAGGCGCGGGAGACGGAACGGGCCGCCGGGACATGCCGGCCCGCCATCCAGGTCCTGGGCACGCTGCCCGGTACCGCAAGCAGCGAGGCCGACCGGGTCAAGAGGCTCGGGCCCGGTGGTACCGCCGTCGGCACCTCGCGCGGCCTGCCGGTGTACTGGACCGGCACCCGCGTGCACCGGGTGCCGCTTCCCGCCGGGTACACCGGTGGCGTGGTCGAGGCGGTCAACAGCGGGGGACTGATGGCCGGCACCCTCCGGAAGCCCGGCGGGTCAGCCGCGTTCAGCTACCGCGCCGGGGCGCGGTCGGTCGCCCTGCTGCCCGGCGGCTCCCGGGCCACGGACGTCAACGACCGCGGCCTCATCGTCGGCGAGGGGCCGAAGGGCGGCGCGCTCACCGGTGTCGAATGGACCGGCACCCGCGTCCTGCGCAGGCTGGCCCTGCCGGCCGGCTACACGCTCACCGAGGTGACCGGCATCAACGAGGCGGGCCGGATCGTCGGCTCCGGCGAAGCCGTCGCGGGCGACGAGTCCTGGACGGCCGGTCTTCTCTGGCCCGCCCGCGGCAACGCCCCGGCCGTGCCGCTCAAGCCCTACTGGCCGGCCGGAGTCCCGTACGATTTCTGGTCGCCCGAGGACATCGACGACAGCGGACGGATCGTGGGAACCCACGACTACTCACGGCTGGACATCCAGAGCCCCGTCCACTGGCTGCCGCCCTACGAGAACGAGACCCGGCCGGGGCTCCTCGGGGGCCGCACCAGCGGCACGTTCGAGGCCGTCAGCCCCACCACGAACGTCAGTGTGGGAACGGCCCAGGACAGCAGCTTCGACGGGCCCTTCCCGCCCGAGTCCGCCCCGCCCGTGCAGGCCCAGATCTGGCCGGGCTCCGGTCCGCTGCTGGCGCTGCCGAGACTCGCGCGCGACGGCGCCTCCGAGGCGTACGCCGTCAGCGACGACGGCCGTGTCGGCGGCTGGGCGGCCGACGCCTACGGAACATCCCGGCCCGTGATCTGGACGTGTGCTCTCGCGCAGGCGTACCAGCCCTGAGCCCGTCCGCCCCGGCGGCCGGCGAAGCGAGGTGCGCCGGGGGAGACCGCACCCCATGACACCTTGCCGCACCGACCGGCCGCGAGCGTCGGTCGGTGCGGCAAGGTGCGTCCTTTTCCGGGGTGCGGCGTCCGGCCGCCTCCAGGCGCGGCGGAACTCACCGGTGTGGCCCGGCCGGGTCAGTAGTGTCACCTGTCATGGGGCTGGATATCCATGTGCTGATCGTCGACTGGACGTGGCTGGGGGAGTCGCCCCAACGGGAGCGCCTGTCACGGTTGCGCGAAGCCTGGTACGACGATGCGACCGGGCTCTGGGGCCATGACGCGCCGGAGACCGAGGGGGAGTGGCAGAGACCGCGCGGACCGGCCGCCCACCGCTTCGCTTGCTACGAGTTCCGCCGGACCTGCGGCTCGTACAAGGCGCACTTCTGGGCCGGGCAGCGGTGGGAGTCCATTCGTCACCAGGTCGGGCCGCAGATGCGGACCGGACTGGACGCTCTGCTGCTCGGGCTGATCCTGGACGGGCCGGACGGCGACGTGCGGTACCGGGATCAGGGCTTCTTCGGCGACGACGCCGGTGTCTCTCGCGGTCTGCTGGTCGCGCGGTCGCCGAGTGGTGTCCGGGAACTGGCCGCGGTGTGGCAGTGGGTGAGGCCCCTTCTCAGCGGACTGCGCGCGGCGTTCGAGGAGCATGCCGCCGTTCCCGACGGCTGGGTGGGCGACTTCGACGCTTTCGCCCGTCTGCTGGAGGACTGGGGCCGCGTCCTCGCTGAAGCGGCTCGGTGGGACTGGGGTGTCGTGGGGCTGAGCGAGTAGGGCGGCCCCGCCTCCTGCCCCGGCGCAGTCCGGCGCGTCCCGAGTGCATTGACGGCGCGGTCGGGGGCGTGAGCGGAGGCGGTCGGAGCGCCCGGGGTGCGGATTGTGGACATGCTGCCGCGGTCCGCCACGTGAGGGCCGACGGGCCCCGTCGCGCGGCTTTTCGACTGCCGGGACACGCGCTGCCGCCACCGCCGGCCGAACGGGGCCGACTTCCGGCGCCGCGGCCGGCGCCCCGGTGGGTACGCACGCCGCCCGCCACCTCAGAGGGAACGGAAAAGGTCGGGCTTCTTCATCGCTCGATCGCTCTGTGTTCGGGGAACAGGGAGATTCCGTACTGCCGTTCCCTTCCTTCAGGGAAGGGCCGGAAATCATGTGCAGAACGCGAAAGTCCGATGGCCGATAACGGACCCCATTGCTTGCGCCGCCGGACCGCGAAGGACATGGTTGTCCAGCTCATCAGGAACGCTGCAGTGCTTGCCTGATCCGTCGGTCACCGGGAATGCGAAGTCCCGCCGTCCTCGACGCGCGTGCCCTTCTCGCCTCCTGGTCTTCCGCACGGTCAAGCGGTGTGACAGTACGGGGGTATTCATCATGCCGCAGCGATCTGCTGTGTCGCTGCGGTGCGTTGCGGTCACGGACTGACCGATTTCGATCTTCTCACCGGTATCCCGGGGTGCGCCGAATCTGTTGAACACGACGTGTTCTCCGCCGCCCGGGGCCGGTTCGCGCAATTCCGACGGGGGAATTCGATCATGCGTCAATTCGACGTGCCTTTGAACCGGGCCATAGCCGCCTCACTGGTCCCGGAACTCGCCTACTGGATCAACTTCGCCAGCTCCCAGGTGGTGAAGTTCCACATCGACCCGGTCGGCCGGGCGAGCATCCGCGTCTGGGTGCCGGACGAGGCCGACTCCGACGAGATCGGCCGCAAGGTGCGGACCACCGTCGACTGGTTCGTCGCCGGACAGCAGGGTGACGCGGACGGGCACGACGAGCCGCGCCCCGTCCGGGTCGGCCCGCCCCGCAGCCCGTCGACCCTCACTCCGGACGACGCCGTCACCGCCGGGGCGCTCACCCCGCTCGGGATGGCCGATGTGGTCATCGGTGAACCGCTGGTGACCCTCATCCGCGCCCTCGACGACGCCTTCCGCGAGCTCGCCACCGGTTTCGACGCGGGCGAGGCGGCCTATTCGACGCTGCTGTCCGTGGACTACCTGGAGCGGCTGCGGTACTTCGACGCCTTCCCGCAGAACGTCCTGTTCCCGGTGCACCTCAGCACCGACATCGACGCCGCCCAGCAGTACGTCAGCCGGACCCTGGAGGACCAGGGCAGGCCGCCCCGGGACGACTTCGCCGGCTTCGCCCCGCGCGACCGGGTGCTCGCCCCCGCGGCCTGCTTCCACGTCTACCAGGGCCTGGAGGGCAGGCGGCTGCCCACGGACACCGCCATCACCACCCTCGGCCGGTGCTACCGGTACGAGAGCCGCAACGCCGTACTGATCGAGCGGCTGTGGGACTTCTCGATGCGCGAGGTGGTCTTCGTCGGGTCGCCGGACTATGTGCGCTCCTGCCGGGACGAGAGCCGTCGGCGCGTGCTGGAACTGGCCGAGAAATGGCAGCTGGGAGGCAGCCTCGTCCCGGGCCACGACCCGTTCTTCCTCCGCGGCGACCGGCCCGACGCGGTGGTCGACCCGGAGCCCAAGTTCGAGCTCCGGCTCGATCTGCCCTACAAGGACGCGGACTTCGCCTGCGCCTCGTTCAATGTGCACGGCACGTTCTTCGGCAGCACCGGCGACATCGTCACCGCGTCCGGGGAGACCGCATGGACCGGCTGCACGGCCTTCGGGCTGGAGCGGTGGGCCTGGGCGGTCATCGCCCAGCACGGCCTGGACCCGGACGCCTGGCCCGCGGACCTGCGGCGTCGGCACAAGCAGGCGGCGTGAGGTGACCGGCATGAACACCACTGACACCGTCGTCGCCGGCACCCGCCAGTCCGGGGACGTGCTCGTGGCCCTGCGTGCCTTCCCCCGGCTGGTGGTGCGGGTGCAGAGCCCGGTCGCCGACCTGGTCGGGGACCGGCTGCGCGCCCTCGGCCTGGAGACGCTGCACGCCGCCGGGATCACCGCGGCGAGCGTCGAGATCCACGACAACGCCGCCTCCGAGTGGGTCGTCCTGGCCCGGCTGCGGACCGCCGTCCGCCGCTGGCAGGCCGTCACGGCCGCGCCCGCGGACGGCGCGCCGGCCACCGCGGCCCACGACCTGTCCACCACCGGAACGGAGGAGCGGCCGTGACCGTCCTCTCCCTCTACGTCTCCGCAGGCCGCCCCGGATACGTCGACCACGCGCTCACCGTCTCCGGGGTCGACGCCGTCGTGCTGGACCTGGAGGACTCGGTGGACGACCGCGACAAGGACGCCGCCCGCGACGTCGCCGCCGAACTGCTGCGCTCCTGCGGCGGCCTGCCCGACCGGATGCTGGTGCGGGTGAACGCCCCGGGCAGCGCCCACCTCGACGCCGACCTCGCCGAACTCGTCCCGCTGGGGCTCGACAGGCTGCGCCTGCCCCGAGTCCGGACCCGGCAGGACCTGGAGGACGTCCTCGCCCGCATCGGCACCCTCGCAGGCCGGGACGGGAGCACCGCCGGACCGCCCCGGGTGGAGCTCATGATCGAAACCGTCGGCGCCCTGCGCGACCTGGAGGAGATCGTCACCGGCCGTCCCGAGGTCACCGCGCTCACCTTCGGCGGCGAGGACTACCTCCGGGACAGCCGGGCCACCGGCGCGCCGCAGGACCTGTGGGAGGCCAAACGCGAGCTGGTGCGGAAGGCCGCGGCAGCCGGCCTGCCCGCCTACGACACCGTCTACGGGAACCTGCACGACCGCGACGCGGTCTGGCAGGACGCCCACCGGGCCGCGCGGCTGGGCTTCGCCGGCAAGAGCATCATCCATCCCGCGCAGTCACCGGTGACCAGGAATGCCTTCGCCGACGCGGGCCGGTGACCCGTGGCCGGGCACGGTGCCGGCGGACCTCGCCGGCACCGTGCTCGCCTGGCGCGACCGGCTCGACGCGGAAGCCCGGGCCGCGCACCGGCCCGGGCACACCACCGTCGCGGTGTCGCAGCGCGCCCCGGCCGGGAGCTTCACCCCGGCCGAGGCCGAACGGCTGCACCGGGCGGCACTGGACCGGCTTCGCCCCCTCCTGCCACCGGTCCCGGTACAGCGGACGTACCCGGCACCGGCCGGCCCGGTCACCCTCCTGGTGGTGGTGGGCGGCGCCCACCGGGCCAAGCTCGGCTGCCTGCGCATGGAGCAGCACGACACGGTCGGCGAACTCACCGACGCCGATGTGGTGCTGCCCCGCCCCCTCGGCCGCGCCGACCTCGGTCTGCCGCCCCGCGCCTGCCTGGTGTGCGACGAACCGGCCAAGCGCTGCATCGTGCTGGGCCGCCACCCCCGGGAACTCCTCCTGCGCACCGCACGCGACCACTACCGCCGGGCGTTCGCCGCCCCGGACGGCCCCGGCCGCCGCCCGGACAGGGCACATGACGCACGGTCCGTCCTGAGCCCTGTGCCCGACGCACCGACCGTTCCGAAACCCGCATCCGACGCACCACGCGCCCCGACCTCCGTGCCCGGGGCCGTCCGTGGCCCGCATTCCGTGATCGACGCACCCCGCGGCGCGAACCCGGCGCCGTCCCGCACCTGCGACCCGTACAGGAGCTGCACATGACCGGAACCTCGAACGCCGGTGCCGCCACCGGCGGCGTCCCCGCCGCCCTCGGCCACGCACGGAAACTCCTGCGCGACGGCCACGTCGTCGTCGCCCCGAGCGACACCCACTACACCATGGCCGCCGACCCGGCGAACCCCTCGGCCACCGCCCGCATCTACCGGGCCAAGGAGCGGGAGGCCGACTTCCCGCTCACCCTCTTCCTGGCCGGCCCCGAACTGCTCGACACCGTCGCCGTCGCCCCCGACGAGGTACGCGCGCTCGCCCGCAGCCTCTGGCCCGGCTACCTCACGCTGATCCTGCCCAAGCGCTCCGAAGCCGTCGGCGACCACGTCACCGCCGGGCTGCCCACCGTCGCCGTCGCCTGTCACCGCAACCCCGTCCTGCGGGAACTCCTGGAGGCAGTCGGCGGGTACGCCGCCTGCACCTCGGCCAACCGCAGCGGACAGGGCGGCGACCTGGTGACCCTCGACGACGCCCGCGCCCAGGTCGGGGACCGGGTCGCCCTCGTGCTCGACGGCGGCGAACCCAGCGAGGCCGGCACCGGCAACACCATCGTCGACCTCACCGGAGAACGGCCGGTCCTGGTCCGGCACGGCGAAGTGCCGCTGTCCGACATCGCCGCCCTGCTGCCCGGCATCGAGGACCGGGCCGCCACCTACAAGGAGGACCTCAGGCGACGGCAGCGGTCGGTCGGCACCTGGCGCCCCACCCTGGCAGGACGGACGGTGCTGGTCACCGGCGCCGCACGCGGCCGCGGCTCCGAACTCGCCCGGGTCCTCGCGCTGGCCGGAGCCAGGGTCCACGTCACCGACCGGGACGCCGACGGCGCCGCCCTCGCCGCGGAACTCACCGAGCAGGGCCTGGACGCCCGCTTCCACACCCTGGACGTCACCGACCCGCAGGCCTGGCAGGACACCGTCCGCGCGGTGGTCGCCGAGACCGGCACCCTCGACGTACTGATCAACAACGCGGGCTACTTCGAAGCCCAGGACCTGGGCGACCTCACCGAGGACAGCTGGAACCTCGCGCTGAAGGTCAACACCGGTGGCGCCCTGCACGGCATCCGGGCCGCCGCCGCGGTGATGCGCCCCGGCGGCTCCGTCGTCAACATCTCGTCCGCCTTCGGACTGGCCGCCAGCGACCTGGTGGGCGTGGCGTACCAGACCAGCAAGGGCGCGCTGCTCCCGCTCACCCGCGCCGCGGCGGTGCGGCTGGGCAAGGACGGCATCCGCGTCAACGCCGTCTGCCCCGGCCTGATCCGCACCCCGATGACCGAGCCGCTCTTCACCGACCCGGCCACCCGGGACCGCATCCGGGGCGACGTACCGCTGGGCCGCGAGGTCAGCATCTGGGACATCGTCGACACCGCTCTCTTCCTCGCCTCCCCGGTCAGCGACTACCTCACCGGCGTCGCCGTCCCCGTGGACGGCGGGCTCAGCGCATGCTGACCGGGCCGCCGCACGCCTCCGGGCCGGTCGCCCGGCCACCGGCCACGGGCTCCCCGCCCGACGGGGCCCGCCACCCGGACGCGGACACCGCCGCGACCGCCGACCGGCTGGCCGCCGGCATGGTGTACGGCCTGACCGCCGAGGCCGTCACCTGGCCCAAACCCGGCCTCGTCACAGCCGTGGACACCGGCAGCCACCACGACATGGACGTCTACACCCTGCTGCGCAGCGCCGCCGCCCTGCAGCCGGGCTTCCGCGCCGCCGCCCTCTTCGGACTGGAACGGGGCTCCGCCGCCCGGGTCGCCCGGGACTTCACCCGGCTCCGCGCCGCCGGGCAGCGGGCCGAGCGCGCCATGCTCGCGGCGACCGGCGGGGTCAACACCCACCGGGGGTCGGTCTTCCTGGGCATGCTGCTGTGCTGCGCGGCGGGGGTCGAACACGCGGCGGGCCGCCCGCCCGAGCCGGACGGGATATGCCGTACGGCCCGGGACCTGAGCCGGGACGCGCTCCGCGCCGATCTGGCCGCCCCGGTCACCGGCCGCACCAGCACCGGGCTGCGGGCCCACGCCCACCACGGGCTCTCCGGGGTCCGCGGCGAGGTGCTCCGGGGCCTGCCCAGCCTGACCGGGCACGGCCTGCCCGCACTCCGGGCGGCACTCGGCGCCGGACGGCCGCTGCGGGAAGCGGTCGCCGACACCGTCCTGGCGCTGATGGCCGTGGTGGAGGACACCACCGTGCTCAACCGGAAGTTCACCCCCGACCGGCTCCACCGGACCCGGGAACGGGCGGCAGCCGCCCGCGCCGCCGGAGGCACCGCCACCCGCCGGGGCCGACAGCGGATCGCCCGGCTCTCGCGGTACCTCGAACACGAACGCATCAGCCCCGGAGGCTCCGCCGACCTGGCCGCCATGGCCGTCGCCCTGCACACCTGGCACACCCGGTGGCAGGACACCCCGGCACAGAAAGGACCCCTGCGTGCCCACGCACCTGCGTAGCCTGCGCGACTACCTGACCGCCCTGCGGAACATCGGCGACCTCCAGCCGATCGACGTCGAGGTGGACTGGAACCTCGAACTCGGTGCCATCACCCGGCGGGCCTACGAACTGCCCGCCGCCGCACCGCTGTTCAACCGGATCAAAGGAACGGAACCGGGCTTCCGGGTGCTCGGCGCGCCCGCCGGACTCAGCTCCCACCCCGCCTACCCGCTCGCCCGGGTCGCCCTCGCGCTCGGCCTGCCGCTCGACACGAGCGCCGCCGACCTCGTCACCGCCTGGTCGCGGCTCCAGGAGTGCGAGCCCCTGGAACCCCGCGAGGTCCCCACCGGGCCGTGCAAGCGGCACCGGACGACCGGCGAGGACGTCGACCTGTACCGGCTGCCCGCCCCCCTGCTGCACGCCGGCGACGGCGGCCGCTACCTCAACACCTACGGCACGGTCGTCACCCGGTCCCCGGACGGCGCCTGGACCAACTGGGCCATCACCCGGATTATGCTGCGCGACCGCACCTCCATGACCGGCATCGTCGTGCCCGCCCAGCACATCGGCAGAATGCACGGCATGTGGCGCGAACGCGGCGAGGACATGCCCTTCGCCCTCACCCTGGGAACATCCCCCGGCATCGCCATGGTCGCCGGCTGCCCGGTCCGCGAGGGACTGGACGAAGCCGCGCTGCTCGGCGGCTGGTTCGGCGAGCCTCTCGAGGTGGTGCGCTGCGAGAGCCACGACCTGCTGGTCCCCGCCGAGTCCGAGATCGTGATCGAGGGCTTCCTGTCCTTCGAGGAGGTGGCTCCCGAAGGCCCGATGGGGGAGTACAGCGGCCTGCTCTGGCCCGAGGACACCCGGCTGTGCCCGGTCTACCGCGTCACCGCCGTCACCCACCGGGACGATCCGGTGCTGCCGGTCGTCGTCGCCGGCATGCCGGTGGAGGAGAACCACACCAACTGGGGCATCAACATCGCCGCCGCCGTGCTGTACGAGCTGCGCGCGGAAGGCCTTCCGGTGCGCCGCGCGTTCATGCCCTTCGCGGCGGCCTGCCACTGGCTGGTCGTCACCGTCGACACCGCGTCGGGCCCCGGCCGGTGGGGGAGCTGGGGAAAACTCGCCGCCGAGGTGGGGGAAGCCGTGTACCGCACCCGGCCCCGCCACATCATGCCGAAGGTGATCGTGGCCGAGGACGACATCGACCCGGCCGACCTGGAACAGGTCACCTGGGCGGTGGCGACCCGCGCCCACCCCGGCGAGACCGGGTTCGTCCGCGACGTGCCGACCCTGCCGCTCGTCGGCTATCTCAGCGACGAGGAGCGGCGCACCGCCCGCACGGACAAGGCGGTGTTCAACTGTCTTCCCCGGGACGACTGGCCTGAGTCGGGCCGTCCGGTCCGCGCGGACTTCGCGCAGTTCCCGGCCGAATTGCGCGAGCGGGTGCTGAGCCGCTGGGAGTCCTACGGCTACCCGCCGCAGGGGTGAGCCCGGAGCCGGGTCGGGACGCCGGCCGCCGTCCGCCCAGGGCAACCCCCAGGAGGACGGCGCTCCCGCCCACCGCCAGCGACCAGCTCACGGGCTCGTCGAGCAGCACCGTCCCCAGGCCCACGGCGACCAACGGCAGCAGATAGCTCACCAGTGAGGCGGCCAGCGGCCCCTCCCCGGCGATCAGACGGAGGTTCAGCACATAGGCCGTACCGGTGCCGAGCACACCGAGCGCCAGAAGGGCGAGGGTCGCGTCCGGATCGCCCCCGACCGGCTTCAGCAGCAGGGGCCCGGTCAGCAGGGAGACGGCAGTGGCGGCGGTGAGCTGACCGGCCGCGAGCGCCAGCGGGCCGTGCTCGGAACCGGCCAGCACCCGGCCCAGATAGACGAACCCGACGCCGAAGCCGGCGGCGGCCACGACACAGGCACCGGTCGCCGGCACGGTGCCCGGGGCACCCCAGGGAGCGAGCAGCACCAGGACCCCGGTGAAGCCGACCAGGACCCCCGCGAGCTGACCGCCGCGCAGCCGGCGCCGCTGCCCGGAGAGCACCATGGCGACCACCGTGAACAGCGGCGCCGCAGCGTTGCAGGTGCCCGCCAGACTGGAGTCCACCGTCTGCTCGGCCCAGGCGAAGAGGAAGTACGGCACATCGTTGGCGAGAATCGCCCCCACCAGCAGATGGGCCCAGGTCCGACGGTCCTTCGGGAGGGCCTCACCGCGCAGCGCGGCCACCATCAGCAGCACCGCGGCCCCGGTCGCCAGCCGGAGGGTGAGGATCTGGGCGGGGGAGAACGCCGGGGCTGCCAGCTTGATCAGCAGGTAGTTGGACCCCCACAACAGGGCGAGCAGACACAGCCGTAACGAGCCGATCAGGGACATAAAGGGCACGCTACCGGGTGTTCCGCGAATGGTGGGGTGTCCCTGCTCCGTCCCGTGCCGGCCGGACAGCACCGCCGGGGGAGCACGCGGAGGGGCGGGGCCGCACGCCGACCGTCACGGACGGACGCAGAGCAGGCACCCGTCCCAGTGGGGGAGACCGGTCAGGAGCCCGGTGCCTCCGCTGAATACATGGCCCACCCTGTCACCCCGCCGCGCGGCGATGGGCTCCGCGACCGCCCTGTGCGGCGAGGCCGGCGCGGACAGCGGCGGCGCTCTCGTCGAGCTCGCCCCGCTCGCGCACCCTCCAGTCCGCGTCGATCCGGAAGCTGTCTCCGGCGAAGCGGGGGAAGACGTGCAGATGCACGTGGAAGACCTCCTGAAAGGCGGCCTCCCCGTCGGCCAGGAAGAGGTTGACGCCCTCACAGCGCAGGTCCGAGCTGCGGAGCGCACGGGCGAGCCGGTGGGCCACAGCCCACACCTCGGCACCGAGCGCCTCGTCCAGGTCCTCCAAGCCCACCGCGTGTGCCTTGGGAACGACCAGCAGATGGCCCGGGGTGACGGGCCGGAGGTCCATGAAGGCCACCACCGCGTCGTCTTCGTGGACGACGCTGGCCTCGGCCCCACCTTGCACAATGGCACAGAACTCGCATCCGTCAGCGGTCATGTTCTCTCCTTGCGTCAGGGAACAGCCCAGTGTCGGGAACAGCCCTGTGTCAGGGAGACATCCCCGTGTTGGCGAACCGCCCCAGAACATCAGAGCCCGGTGTCGGGGGGCGAACCGTTTTGCCGTCAGGCGCTGCCGCGGCGGGGCGTGACCTGCGGCCGGGACGCCCGCGGCCCACGTCCCGCCACCGGGCCGAACCGCTGCCGGTACGCCGAAGGGGAGAGTCCGGGATTACGGGGAGCCGTCACGGTTGGGGAGAGTGGCTTTCGATTCCGGCGTCTGCGCCGGGGCGCGCCGTACCGGAGCCGCCAGATGCGACGCTCCCTGTACGTCGAGACCGGGCCTCGGCATGGTGGATGCCGCATGCCGTGATTGACCCTGCCCATCCCCTCTCCGTGATGGGGTTCGGCCGGGTTCATGTCGCGATATAGCGTTAGTCTTCTTCTCGCGCCGCTGCCTGCGTCGCGCGGAGACCTCTGACAGGACCAGGACGGAAGTATGTCGGGAGAGATTTCGCCCACCAGGAAGCGCTCCGGCCCCGACTCGTCACCCGAGCTGAGGGCCTCTCATGCGGACCGTGACCGGGTGGTGGACGTGCTGCGTGTCGCGGCGGGGGACGGCCTGCTGACCGCAGACGAGCTGGACGAGCGCCTGGAAGCTGCCTTGTCGGCGCGAACCGTGAGTGAACTGGCCGCGCTCACCGTTGACCTGCCACCCGTATCGTTCCCGGCTGGCGCGGTCGTGGCAGAGGTCAAGGACGTACTCCGGATCCGCCAGAAGCACAGCCCGATCAAGCGTGAAGGGCGCTGGGTGGTGCCGGGGCGGCTGGAGTTGGCCGCCCACTGGAGCGAGGTGACGCTCGACTTCACTCAGGCAGTGATCACGCAAGACACCCTGAGGATCGACGTGGACATGCGAGGCAAGACCCTGACGCTGATCACCAAGCCGGGCATCGTGGTCGATGCTGATGCCCTGACACTGGAACACAGCAGGATCACGTACCGTCAGGCCCCGGACACTGGTGTGCCGATCACGCTGCGCGTGGAGCTGGCCGGTGAGAAAAAGCATGGCCGCGTCGTGGTGCGGCCTGCGCGGCGGACGTTCGGGCAGTGGCTGCTGCGCAGGCCCGGGTCCCTGCCTGCAGGCGTTGACTCCATCGGCTCGGGAGGTTGAGCGGAGCTCTGCCAGCGATCACGGGGAGCGGTCGCCGCCGAACTGACGCTTCGCTGGAGCTCGGGCAGCATCGCTGACAGAGCCCGATAGTGAACGCCATAGCCAGTCATCGGGCTCCTGCGCTTCGTACGGTGGGGATGCCGAGGTCGACGACGGGGCGTTGAGTACGACGGTGGGTGTCGTCGCGCTTGGCGCGGAGGAGCTGGAGGGTGAGGTCGAGCCCCTCGATCTCACCCTCCAGCCCTCGGCTTTGGCGCGGGCCCAGCGGGTGATCAGGTCAACTTCGAGGTCGTCGAGTCGGCTAATCATCTTCGGGCCGACCTGGAGCATGGGGCAGCGGATGCAGGCGTGCTCGTGCTGGCAGGGGGTTCCGTAGGGACGTCCGCATACGCCGAGTTCGACCTTGCGCTTGTCGAAGTGCCCCCCTCGAACTCGTCCGACTCGTCGCTGGTGGCGTCGCGGTATTCGTGGTCGGGACGGAGCTGGCGGCGTTTGTTGAGATGGGCGAGGTAATGACGGATGACGTCTTCGTCGAATACGGCGACGTAGCCGCGGGTGGTCTGGATGTCCTTCCGGCTCCGGGACACCGGGACGACGCCATCCACCCCATAGCAGCCATGAGCCCCACTCATGAGGCACGACCGGCCTGCTTCCGGTGGTCCCGGGGCGTGGAGCCGTAGGCGGTGCGGAAGGCGCGGCTGAAGTCCGTCGCCCGGGGAAAACCCCACCGAGCGGCAATGGCGTGAATCGGTGTGGTGCGCAGTGCCGGGTCGATGAGATCGAGCCGGGCGGCCTCCAGGCGTTGGTGACGGATGCGGGCCCCGACCGTGGAGTCCTCGTTCCGGAACAAATGGTGAAGATACCTGACGGATATGTGGTGCGCCGCGGCTATCCCGGCAGGGGACAAATCGGGGTCGTGCAGGTTCTGCCGGATGAAGTCCTGAATGCGCAGCAGGAGGGTCCGCTGACGGGTCTCCGGTGCCAGGCAGTTCTCGTCCTCGAGGACGTGGGCGAAGAGCGCCGTCACCAGATCCGTCACCACCATTCCCAGCCGGGGTGCGTCGCTGGGCCGATAGGCCGTGGTGTCAGCGGTCAGTTGGGTGAGGAATTGCCCCAGCAGCGCGCCCACCCCCGTCCGCCCGTTCATGCGATGCCCGACCACCTGACGGGCCCTTCCGTGCGGCAAGGGCACCAGCGCCTTGGGGATCTCGAGGCCCACGCTCCTGATGATCTCGCCTCCCGTATGGATTTCGTAGGGCACGGAGGAGTCGTTGCAGTGCAGGTCGTGGGGGAGGTAATGAGCCTCTCGCTTTCCCCAGGCCGCATGGCCCTCTCCCTGTAGCAGGAGGGAGAGGTGGAACACCTCGGGATCGGACTGGCGGATCTGACGGGGCGTGCGACGGAACGTGAGGGGATGGTAGGACGCGGGCCACATCGACACCGATCCCAGATCGATCAGGCGTTGGGTGGCCCGGTAATCATCGGCGTGATCGCTACTGAGATGCATGGGCGCATGGGTCTTTCCCAAGCGCTCCTGCCAGTAGTCGAACCGGTCGGCCGGCGCCACGGTCTCGCTCCGGAAGACTACTTCGTTCAACATCTGCTTCCCCTTGTTCCGGTGAGTGCAGGTCAGTCAGCTGTCGGGCCTTCCGAGCGGAATGCTGGGCCATCCGCGGCATTGACCGCGGCCGGCGTTCCCGCCGGATCGTGTCGTATGGACCGGCCCTGTTGCCGGCCGCGGGTGCGCCCTCGCCGCTCATGTGGCTTCCTTTGCTGCTTCTGGAGTATCCAGTGTGGTCCTCGATGCTCGACTACGGCATCGGGGCCTGCGGCGGCCGCCGGTGCGCAGCTGCCGCCAACTTCGGCCACCAGCAGGTTGGTTGCCCCTCGTGGCGGCGGCCGTCACCGTCGGATTCCGGCCCCCCGTTGTCGAGTTCCCCGGATTCTTGGTCGCTGCCGTTGACGATACGTCAGAACATCCGGTCTCATGTGTGACGATCTGTTGGATCCCGTCTGATTCTGGTTACTTGTGTCAGTTGGGCGACCAAGACGGCGATCTCCAGGCCATCCGTTGCTCACACGCCGCGGGAACGCGCGTGACCGACCATGGGAGCCGCTTGTGCAGAAGACCACCGTCAGAACCCGGACGGCGGGCGCGGGGACCGTCCTGTCGCTCATCGCCGCCGTCGGGGCCGTCGGCCTCGCCGGGGTGGGCGCCCAGCTCGCCGTGGCCCCGCCGGCCGCGGCCGTCGAGGACGGGCTCGCCCTCACCCCGCCCATGGGCTTCAACAACTGGAACTCCACCCACTGCCGCCGGGAGTTCAACGAGAAGATGGTGAAGGGCATCGCGGACCTCTTCGTCTCCAAGGGGCTGAGGAAGGCCGGGTACCAGTACGTCAACATCGACGACTGCTGGGCCAAGAGCGCCCGCGACGGCAACGGGAACCTGGTGCCCGATCCCGTGCGCTTCCCGCACGGCATCAAGGCACTGGCCGACTATGTGCATGCCAGGGGCCTGAAGTTCGGCCTCTACACCAGCGCCGGAACCAAGACCTGCGACCGGGAGGGATTCCCGGGAGGCCTCGACCACGAGCGACAGGACGCGAAGCTCTTCGCCTCGTGGGGTGTGGACTACCTGAAGTACGACAACTGCAACAACGAAGGCCGCGACGCCAGGACCCGCTATCGCGCGATGCGGGACGCGATCGAACGCACGGGACGCCCGATCGTGCTGAGCGTGTGCGAGTGGGGCGAGAACAAGCCCTGGGAATGGGCGGGGGACGTAGGTCACCTGTGGCGCACCACCGGCGACATCACCGACACCTGGTCGAGCATGCTGTCCATCGCCAAGCAGAACCGGGCCCTCGCCGAATACGCCGGCCCGGGCCACTGGAACGACCCGGACATGCTCGAAGTCGGCAACGGCGGCATGACGGCCACGGAGTACCGCAGTCACTTCACCCTCTGGTCGGTGATGGCGGCACCCCTGCTGATCGGAACGGATCTGCGCAAGGCCTCCGCGGAGACCTTCGACATCCTCACCAACCGGGACGTCATCGCCGTCGACCAGGACCCCCTTGGCCGGCAGGGGACCGTGGTCTCCTCCGAAGGCGGCAGGACCGTCCTCTCCAAGCCACTGGCCAACGGCGACCGGGCGGTGGTGCTGTTCAACGAGACGGACGGCCCCGTCGACATCACCACCCGGGCGAGTGCCGTCGGCCTGCCCGCCGCCTCCTCGTACACCCTGCACGACCTGTGGTCCAAGGAACGCAGCGTGTCGCACGACGGCGTGATCGGAGCGTCCGTCCCGTCGCACGGCGCGGTGATCTACCGGGTCGGTGCGGAGGGCGGCGTCGCCGCACCACCGTCGGGCACCTCGGACCTGAGCGCGCTCGCACCCACGAGTGTCAGCAATGGCTGGGGGCCGGTCGAGACGGACACCAGCAACGGCGAGCAGGCGCCGGACGACGGCAGCCCCATGACGATCGAGGGCGTCCCCTACCGCAGGGGCCTGGGGGCGCATGCCCCCAGCGAGGTCACCTACCACCTCGGGGGATCCTGCTCCCGGATGACCGTCGACGTCGGCCTCGACGATGAGAGCGTCCGTGACGGCTCCGTGGTCTTCCGGGTCTACCGGGACTACACGAAGGTGGCGGACAGCGGGCTGCTCACGGTCGACGACCCGGCCGAACGGCTGACAGCGGACCTGTCCGGGGGCTCCGTGCTCCGGCTCGTCGTCACGGACGGCGGTAACGGCAGGACGTCCGACCACGCCGACTGGGCCGCCCCCCGGATCACCTGCGCCTGACCCGGACACCGCACCGACCGTCTTCGGCCCCGCAGTTGTGTGCCGTTCCGGCGAGCTGCGGGGCCTTCGACGAACGTGTGGGGCCCACCACGGGTCGGTTCGGATCGTCGGCCCGAGCGGACGGTGAGAAGGGACGGCGGGCAGGAGAACCGGGACCACGGCATCCTGAGTAGCCTGTGCGACGTGACGAAGCACAGGACCGTCGACGTGAGTGTCGACGCGATGATCGAGGACCTCAGGACACTCGTCGAAGTGGAGTCCCCATCGCGCGATCCCGACGCCTTGAGGGCTTCGGCCGAAGCTGTCGCCGCTGTCATCGAGAGCCGCCTGGGCGGGCGGGCGGTTCTGGTGGAGAGCGAAGCAGGCCCGCACGTCTACTGGTCGGCCGGCGGCGATCCCTCCGTGCTGATCCTTGGTCACCACGACACGGTGTTCCCGCTCGGCACCCTCGAACGCCGCCCGTTCACGGTCCGGGACGGGCGGGCGACCGGCCCCGGAGTCTTCGACATGCTCGGCGGCCTGGTGCAGGGCGTTCACGGCCTGGCGACGCTCGAGGACCGGTCGGGCGTCGAGATCCTGGTGACCGCCGACGAAGAGGTCGGCTCCCGTTTCTCCCGGACCCTGATCGAGGAACGGGCCCTGGCCTGCGGCGCGGTACTCGTGCTCGAGGGCGCCGCGGACGGCGGACCCCTGAAGACCGGCCGCAAGGGCTGCGGAACCTTCCGGGTCTCCATCAGGGGCCGGGCCTCGCATGCGGGCCTCGAACCCGCGGCCGGGGTCAATGCCCTGGTCGAGGCAGCACACCAGGTCCTGGACATCTCGGCGCTCGGCCGGCCCGACATCGGCACGACGGTCACCCCGACCGTCGCGTCCGCGGGAACCCTGGACAACGTCGTTCCGGCCGAGGCGACCGTCATCGTCGATGTCCGGATCGAGACGGCCGAAGAGAAGGAACGGGTCGAGGCGGCGTTCGCGGCGCTGGCCCCACACCTCGCCGAGGCCCGGATCGTGGTTCAGGGAGCCATCAGCCGGCCCCCGATGCCCGAGTCGGCGTCGGCCGAGCTCTTCGCGGTTGCCGAGCGGTTGCTTCCCGGCATCGACGGCACGGCAGTGGGCGGCGGAAGCGACGGCAACTTCACCGCCGCGCTGGGAGTGCCGACCCTCGACGGTCTGGGGGCAGTCGGGGGCGGTGCCCACGCCGACCACGAGTACCTGCTGATCGAGGCCATGGCCGAACGGGCCGGACTCGTCGCCGGACTGGTGAACGCGGTGCGGAACGGCACCCGGCGGTGAACGTGATCCCGCCCGACCTGTGAGCGGTCACGCGAGCCCACGCAGTGGCGGTCGGAGGCTCCCGGGCGTCCGTCGGGCAGCGCCCGGACACCACCCGCAGCCGACTCCAGCCGATCAGCCGCACGGCGGTCCGCTCCCGGCCCAGCAGCACGCCAGGTCCTGGTGGCGCAGATCGAGGGCGGTGGTGTTCGTCGAGCAGCAGGAGCCGGGCCCGCCGGCGGCTGTCTTCCTCGGGACCCGTCGGCCCACCGGGATCCGCCGCCATCAGATCCTGACGTGCCGTCATGGCTGCTCGTGCCCCGGGCGGCCGTGGCACCTGAGGGCTGCGCGCGTCGCCCACACCCCGAGGCGGCTGCGCGCCGCCTCAGGAGTATCAAACGCATCAGCAGACGCTGCCTCCGCGAACCATCCCCGCCTGGGGCGGGACCGTTCCTATGCTGAGGGGATGGAGTGGACGGCCTTGGCCGCAGTGGTGCTGGGCGGTGCGATCGGTGTGGGCAGCACCCTGGCCACGGACCGGGCCCGCTGGCGCAGGGACAGCATGACGCAGGACCGCGAAACGCTGCGGTCGGTGTACGTCCAATACCTGGAGGCGCTGGCCCAGGCGCGCGACGTCGTCTCCCATGCGAGCCGCGAGGTGTCCCGGCCGCAAGAGGAACGCCGGCACATGGTCTGGACGGTCCTCCAGGACCACGAGGTGTACGCCAAGCAGTACGCGCTCGAACTGATAGCGCCCCTCGACGTCGTGGAGCAGGCCAAAGAGGTCGCCGCCGGGCTCCTGGCCTACCGGGAAACGGTCGTGCGCGGCGAGACGTGGAGCGATGCCGACTGCACAGCGGCACGGCGCGCACTACGGGAGTCCAGGCGCGCCTTGATGACGGCCATGCGCACGTCCCTGGCCCGCCCGCAGTAGCCGCCCCCGCTCGCGGGGAGCGTCGGCTGTCGGTGGTGGGTGAGGCCGTCCGGCGAAAGCCGGCTCCACAGCCCCGGAACACCTGCGACCAGGGGCTCAGCACGACACCGGCCGTACTGCTGCCGGAGCAGGCCTCACATCACCGGGGATGTGAGGCCTGCTCCGGTGTGTCGTCGCCCCGTCTGCCGCACATTCCGGGACCGGGAGCCGCGGCACACGAAGGTCTTCGCCGTCGATCAGGCCGTGACGGCGCCGACACGGCTCATGGGCGACCCGCCTGGCCGGTGTTGCCGCCTGTCCGGGCCGTGGCGCCCGGCCCCAGCGGGCGCAGGGTGAGGGTGTAGTCGTAGGCCCGGTCGGCCTTCACCCGGTACTGGTCGCGGACCGGATTCGGAGTGTCCCCCACACCGCTGACGGCATGGTCGGCGTGGAGGGTGTTCCAGCCGTCGTTGCGCTTGAGGAAGTGCGGATGGGCGGCACGGTCGAGCTGGTCGTACGCGGTGGCGGACGCCTCGAGGTCACCGGAGACCAGCAGCCCCCGGCCGCGGCGGTCGGTGAGAGACGCCCAGCGCACATCGTCGTGGTTGCCGTGGTCCTGCGGCTTGAGATATTCCACGTACTGGTCTTCGACGGAGGACGACCACACGCCCATGGGCGTGCCGTCCTTCCGGTCGTTGAAACTCTCGACCGGACCGCGGCCGTACCACCGGAAGGTGCCGTACCGCTGGGGCACCCGGAGCTTGAGCCCGATCCGCGGCAGATAGGGCAGCTTGCGGAACGCGCCCTGCGCCTCGGCCCGGTGGCGGATCCGTACCTGGCCCGCGCCGTCGATCCGGTAGGTCACGGTCTGGCCGAACGAGGCGCCGGTGACGTCGGAGGCGGCGGCAGTGGAGCGCACGGTCACCGTGACCGTGCCGTCGTCGCCGGGTGTCGCCTGCACACCGTCCACGGTGGTGCGCAGCCGGTCCAGGCCCAGAGCGCTCCACTTCTTGCCTTCGGCGGTGCCCCAGTCCCATCGCTCATTGCTGATCGGGGCGCGCCACGCGTCCAGTTCGGGGCCGGAGCGCAGCAGTTCCCGGCCGTCCGCGTGCATCGAGGTGAGGGTGCCGGCCTTCCTGTCGAAGGTGTACCGGAAGCCCTTGCCGGTGACGCGTACGGTGTCGCCGCTCTCGGTGGCCTTCGCGGAACCGCCGTCGGGCCGGCCCGCGGGCTCGGGCACCTTGTCGCCGCCGACCGCGAACTGGCCGAAGGAGACCACATGCCCGGCCTCGGCCCAGTCGGTCGCGCGGGCGGTGACGGCCTGCACCGTGAGGTGGCGTTCGAAACCGCCGGGGCCGGCGGGCGGTTCCGGCAGCTGGATCGTTTCGTCGGCTCCGGGACCGATGTCCAGGGCGCGGGTGCCGCTCGCGACGGTGGTGGCGCCTTCGGTCACCTTCCAGCGCAGCTTCAGGTCCTCGGTGCCGGTGAAGGCGCGCTCGTTGGTGACGGTGACCTTGCCCGATCGGGCCCCGCCACCGGCGGGCTCGGTGATCCTAATGGGCGACTGCACCCAGGCGAGCTGGGCGGTCTCGGGTTCCGGCGTCCGGTCGGCGGTGACCAGACCGTCCACGCCGGACTCGTAGAGGCCGTAGGAGAGATAGCTGCCCCGGTGAGTGAACTCGTCGAAGTCCAGGGCGATCAGGGCGTCGTGCTCGGGGTCCTCGCCGGCGGCGAGCCGGTCCGCACCGAGTGCCGTGCCGTAGACGCGGACCTGGTCGACGGTGCCCTGTGCGGTGCGTCCGTTCCAGCCGTCCTCCATGGTGTCGGTGTTGCGGCCGATACCGAGGTCGTAGGGGGTGTAGTCGATCCGGCCGCTCCACGAGGTCCCGGCGAGCTGTTTGCCGTCGGCGTACAGGCGGAGGGCGGTGCCGTCATACGTGCCGGTCACGCGGTGCCACGTGCCGGTCCAGCCGTCGGGGACGTGAGCGGTGACGGTGCGGGGCCTGCCCCGGCTGGTGAGGGTGAATTCCAGGGTGTCCTGGTCCTTCATCCGCAGCACGTACTGGTCGCCCTTGCTGACGATGGTGAAGTCGCCGGTCCACACCTTGGCGGGCTTGACCCGGGCGTCGAGGGTCACGGCAGTGCCGGTGAGATCCAGACGGGGGTCGCGGTAGACCTCGACGAAGTCGTCCAGACCGGACAGGTACAGCGCCTTGCCGCTCGCGCCGTCGACGACCTCGGGCTTGCCGGACAGGCTCGCGGCGATGCCGTGGCCGGAGGAGTCGGGGGTCGTGATCAGCGGGCGGCGGATGCTCTGCTCGGCCCAGTCCCAGATGAAGCCGCCCTGGGCGCGCGGCCGGGACCGCATGACCTCCCAGAACTCCCGGAAATTGCCCAGGCTGTTGCCCATGGCGTGGGCGTACTCGCCCATGACGATGGGTTTGTCGAAGCTCTTGGCCTTGGATTCCAGTGAGGCCGGTGTCGGGTAGCGGGGTCCGGCGACGTCGGCGAACGGCGCGTCGCCGTCGGGCCGGTTGGACTGGTGGTAGAGCGGCCGGGTGGGCTCCCGCTTCTTCGTCCATTCGGCCATGGCGACATGAGCCCGGCCCAGCCCGGCTTCGTTGCCGGTGTCCCACATGATGACGCTGGGGTGGTTCTTGTCGCGCTCCACCATGCCCTGGTGGCGGTCGAGGAAGGCCTTCCGCCACTCGGGCCGATCGGCCAGGCAGTCCCTGGGGCAGCTCTCGTGGCTGTGGGTCTCGACCTCCATCTCATCGTCGATCAATATGCCCTCGCGGTCGGCGAGTTCGTAGAGATAGGGATCCGAGGGGTAGTGCGAGGTGCGGATGGCGTTGACGTTCAGCCGCTTCATCAGCCGGATGTCCTGCTCCATCCGGGCACGGGTGGCATGCCGTCCGGTGACCGGGTCGGTCTCGGCGCGGTTGACGCCACGGATCAGGACGCGCTTGCCGTTGAGCTTCAGCAGCTTGTCCTTGACCTCGATCTCCCGGAAGCCGACGCTCTGGCGGACGGTCTGGACCACCTTGCCGCCCGGGTCGCGCAGGGTGAGCACCAGTGCGTAGAGGTTCGGCGTCTCGTCGGACCACTTGGCGGGATCGGTGATCCTCCCGCTCAGATCGGCCTTGCCGTGGTGCTCATCGGCGCTCAGCCGCCGAATCTCGCGCCCCTCGGGGTCGTAGAGGACGCCGGTGACCCGGTGTTCTCCGCTGCCGGTGTCGCCCGGGGTGCGCGCGATGTCCACCTGCGCCCGCAGGGTGGCGTCCCGGTAGTCGTCGTCGAGGTCGGTGGTGACATACGCGTCCTGCATCCGCGTGGTGGGCGTGGAGTACAGGGTCACGGAGCGGAAGATGCCCGCGAAGCGCCACTGGTCGTAGTCCTCCAGATAGGACCCGGCGCTCCAGCGGTGCACCTGGAGGGCGACCCGGTTGCTGCCCGGGTGCAGATACTCGGTCACATCGAACTCGGCGGGCACATAGCCGCCCTGGTCGTAGCCGACGTACCGGCCGTTGATCCACAGGAACCAGCCCGAGGTGACGCCGTCGAAGCGGATCACCTGACGGCGGCCGTCCCAGCTCTTCGGCACGTCGACGGTGCGGACGTACGCCCCGGTGGGGTTGGTGTCGCGCGGTACCTTCGGCGGGTCGTCGGGGGCCACCTCGCTCTCGACGTTGCGGAACACGGGATGGTCGAGGCCATCGGTCTGCCAGGTGTGGGGGACCTGGACGCTCTTCCAGCCGGAGGTGTCGTGGTCCTTCTCCCAGAAGCCCCGTGGGACATCCTCCGGACGGTCGCCGAGCGCGAACCGCCACCGGCCGTCGAGGCTGCGCTGCCACGTCCCGCGGTCGGGGCCGTCCGGCTGGAGCCGGGCGTGCGGCGGTTCCTGTCCCTCCTCGGTGCGCTCGGGGTCCTCGAGGTAGCTGTTCACTTCGGCGGGGAACCCGCCCGTGTCCGCCGCCCGGCCGGCTGCGGTGTCCGCCGCCGTGAGGCCGAGTCCGACGGCGGTGGTCATCGCGAGCATCACCGCGAGCAACCGTCGGACCGGGGTGCCGGCTCCTGTGGCTCTGTCGTTCCGCGTGCTCAACCGAACCTCACCTCACACATTCGAATGAAATGCAACAGAAGTGAACGGTGTCGAACAGTATTGAGAGTCCGGGGAGGCGTCAACGGTTCTCACAGACCCCGGTGTTGACGCCGTGATGGGCAGGAGATTTCACCGGAGTGACGATCGGGGGCCGGGTGGCAGCCGGTTGGCCGCGAGGGCGCGCCGGCGTGCCTGGAGCCCCCGGTTGCCGCCGCAGTTGCGTTGCGGCGCCGCCGTTCCTCCTGGCCGAGCGCGTGCGCGACCGAGACGGCGGCGCGCAGATCCGGCCAGCGGCCGGGACCGGCCAGCCCGAGGTGGTACAGGTGCAGTTCCTTGGCGCCCGCCGCGCCGAGGGCACTGACATGGGACCCGATGTCAGGAATCGGCTGGGCCCCGACCACGCTGACGTAGCTGCCGACCGCGACGTGCTCGGGTAGCGCGGCGCGGGCCGCGGCAGCGGTCTCGGCACCGTCCTCGGGAGCCCAGCCGGAGACGACGATGACGTCGGCGTCCGCCACGGCGCCTGGGGTGAGGCCGGGCAGGGCGCCCGTGGTCCATGGATCGAGAGCCCCGTGCAGGACGATCCGGGTTCCCCGGGGAACGGCGGAGAGGACCTCGGCGCGCAGGGCGTCGGCGGCCCACTGCCGGGTGGCCAGCAGGGCCTCGCACAGGGGCGGCGGCAGTCCGTCGTCGGTGAGGGCGAGTTCGCCGGTGGCGATCAGCCGGCGTACCTCGGTGCGGAGCCGGTCACGGACCTTCTCCGGTGCAAGGCCGGTGTCGGCCCAGCCCGAAGCGCAGGCGGTGCAGCAGCAGACGGAGAGAAGGCGTGCCGCCGAAGGTGCCCAGACGGCCTCGGTCTTCTCGTGCTGGTGCTGGTGCACGGCTCCGAGCGGACCACAGGCCTCCAGGATCACGGAGGAGAGTTCCAGTTCGTGCACCGCCTCGGCGGTCAGCGTGGCGGCGTACTCCCGGACTGCGGGCTGTGCGGGGCACAGCGCCCACGGATAGGTCTCACCGAAGCAGTTCCGCACGGCGACGTCCGGCTCTGCCAGTCCCAGTGCGGAGTTGTGGGTGAGGACGATCCAGGCGGCGGCCGGGATCCCCGCAGCATTGAGCGCCCGGACGGCATCGCCCGCACTGTCCTCCCGTGCCACCCAGTCCGGTGGTGAGGGGCGCAGGGTCCTTCCTCGCCAGGCGCCCTCGCGCACGGGCCGGTACAGCGCGGCTCGGCGGGCGAGGACCGCCGCGTGCCGCGTCGACCACGGAGTCGCCGCGCGGGTGCTGTGGTAGGCCAGCGCCACCGCTACCTCGTCGAGTCCCAACGCCCGTATCCGGTGGACGAACGCCGGGTCGTCGAGCAGGTCCCAGGGGTAGGCGTACCCGGTCGTCTTCACCGAGTCACCACCGCGCCGTATGGGGCGTGAAGTCCTCGACGTACTGTCGCATGTATGCCGAGTCGTTCCGCTTCGTCAGTCCGCAGCGTACGTAGTTCTCGTGCAGCCGGGCCAGGGCGTCCTCGTCGATCTCGACGCCCAGCCCGGGGCCGTCCGGTACGGCGACGGCCCCCTCGCGGAACTCCAGCGCGCCCGGCACGATGACGTCCTCGTTCTTCCACGGCCAGTGCGTGTCACAGGCGTAGGTCAGCTGCGGGGTCGCCGAGGCGACGTGCACCATCGCCGCCAGGCTGATGCCGAGATGGCTGTTGGAGTGCATGGACAGCCCGACGCCGAAACTCTCGCAGGTGATCGACAGCGCCTGGGTGTCGCGCAAGCCGCCCCAGAAGTGATGGTCCGAGAGCAGCACGCCGATCGCGCGGGCCCGGAACGCCGCTTCGATGTCCCCGATGTCGACCACGCACATGTTCGTCGCCAGCGGGACCGGTGTCTGCGCGGCGACCTGCGCCATGCCCTCGATGCCGGGTGTCGGATCCTCCAGGTACTCCAGTACGTCCTGGAGTTCGTCCGCGACCCGGACGGCGGTACCCGGTGTCCACGCGGCGTTCGGATCGATCCGTAGGGGAAGCCCGCCGAAGGCCTCGGCCAGAGCATGGATCGCCTCGATCTCCTGGGCGGGCTCGAAAACACCACCCTTCAGCTTGAGGGAGCGGAAACCGTATGCGTCGATCATGCGTCGGGCCGAGCGGACCAGCGCCTCCGGGGTGAGGACCGGGCCCCAGGAGTCCTCCCGGGCGCCTTTGTGGGCCCCGTACTTGTAGAACAGGTACGCGGAGAACTCCACGGCGTCACGCGCCCTGCCGCCGAGCAGGTCGACCACGGGACGGCCGACGGCGCGACCCTGCGCGTCCAGGCAGGCCACCTCGAACAGCGAGTAGACGCTGGCCACGGTCTTGCGCATCGAGTACCCGCCGATCAGCCCGTGCTCGTCCGACAGCACGGTGCCGGCCAGCTCCTCCACGACCAGCCGCCGGAGTCCGGGAAGGTCGAACACGTCGTGGCCGGACAGCCGGGGCAGGACCGTGCGCACCTGGTCGAGGAAGGCCCGGTCACCGTAGGACTCACCGAGGCCGACCACACCGTCCTCGCACTTCATCCGAACGATGCCGCGCAGCGCGAACGGTTCGTGCACCCCCATGACGTTGAGCAGTGGCGGATCAGCGAACGCGACGGGTGTGAGAACAACTTCCCTGATCCTCATCGGCCCAGCGCCTTCAGCACGGTGTGGCCATCCGCCACGATCCTCTCCAGACGTCCGACCTGCTCGGCGGTGGGTTCGGCCAGCGGCGGCCGGACCGGTCCGACCTTGTCGCCGCGCAGCCGGGCGGCGGCCTTCACCAGGGAGACGGCGAAGCCGGGCGTCTCGTCGCGCAGCGCCACCAGCGGCAGATAGAACCCGCTCAGCAGCGCGTCCATGGCCAGGGTGTCGCCGATCGCGAGCGCGTGGTGAAAGCGGTGCGCGATCTCGGGGGCGAAGCAGTGCACCGCCGAGGAGTAGCGCGGGACACCGAGGGAGGCATAGGCCCTGGCCGAGACCTCCGCGGTCGGCAGCCCGTTGAAGAAGAGGAATTCCTCGGCTCGCCGGGTGCCCACCGAGCGCGTGCGGGTGACGATCCGGGAGATCAGCTCAATGTCTCCGCAGCCGTCCTTGAGACCCACGACGGAAGGGATGCCGAGGAGCGAGATCGCGGCCGACGGGGTGAACACGCCGGTGGCGCGGTGATAGACGATGACCGGGACCTGTGTGTCGCCGACGGCGTGGCGGACGAAGTCGACCAGCCCGGACGGCGGTCCCGACACCAGGTAGGGCGGCATCAGGAGCACGCCGTCGGCACCTTGCTCCTGGGCCAGGGCGATACCGGCCCGTGCCGCGGCGACACCGCCGCCGGCGCCCACCCAGACGGGGACGCGGCCGCCGACCGCCTTCTGCGCCCTCGCGAGCACTGCGGCGTGCTCGTCCGGGGAGAGCGAGCTGAACTCTCCGGTGCCGCAGGCGACGAACAGCGCACCGGCCCCCGCTTCGACGTGCCGGTCCACGGTGGCCTCCAGCGCATCGAGGTCGACTTCAAGGCTCTCGGTGAACGGGGTCAGGGGGAAGGCGAGAAGTCCGTCGAGGGTGCTCTTCGTCGGGTGTTCCATGGAGCCGTCCTTCTGTCCGGGGTGGGCTCTGCCGATGGCGGGAGGCAAGGGGGCGGGTCATACACGCGCTGTCGCGTCATCACTCGCATCCGGTGGCACAGGCTTGCCCCCGGCGGACCTCGGGGCCGCCGGGCCCGTCGTTCCCTCGGCTGCCTTCGGGGTCCTCCGCTCTTTCCCGTCCGGCCTGCCGATGGTCTCGAGGAGGTCGTCAACGGCGTCCGTGCGTTCGGGGGCGAGGAGTCCGAGGCCGATGTAGAGGGCGAGGGAGACGAGGACCGGTGTGGCGATCAGCCAGGTCTGGTCGGCGTTCCACACGTAGGAGACGAGCGCGTATGCGATCAGTCCACTCGCCCACGAGGTCAGCGCCGCGCGGGCACCGCAGCGGCGGAACCAGGGCAGCATGCCGAGCAGCAGCGGGATGGAGATCGGACCCATCAGCGCCGCGACCCAGTTGACGACGATCTTCAGGACACCACCGAGGTTCTCGGCCTGCGTCGCCACCGCCATGGTCAGCAGCACGAAGATCACCGTGGTGACACGGGCCGCCTTCAGCCCCTGGGAGTCGGTCCACGCGCGGGCCTTGCGGCTCATCACCGGCATCATGTCGCGCGTGATGACGGCTGCGATGGCGTTGGCGTCGGAGGACACCATCGCCATGGTGTGCGAGAAGATCCCGGCGAGGACGAGGCCGACGAGCCCGGGCGGCAGGAACGCCTCCGTCATGACGGCGTAGACGTTCTCGGGCTTGTCGAGGTCCGGTATCAACAGCGGAGCGGCGAACATCGGGAACATCAGGACCATCGGCCAGAACAGGTAGAGCAGCGAGGAGAGCACCGCGCCCCTCCTCGCCTCCTGGGTGCTGGGGGCGGCCATGTACCGCTGCGCCAGATTCCACATTCCGCCGTTGTATTCGAGTGTCTTGACCAGGACGTAGACGAGAAGGAAGGCCGTCGTGTACGTGGGCGTCGTCGGATGGCGGTGGCCGGCGGGAAGGTCACCCCACATGGTCCACAGCCCTTCGATGCCGCCGAGCTTGCCGAGGGTGACAACGATCATCACGATCGCCGCGACGGCCTGGATGACGAACTGCCCCAGCTCGGTGAGGGCATCGGCCCACAGGCCGCCGACCGTGCAGTAGGAGAGGGTCACCAAGCCGGTGATGAGGATGCCGAGGTTGTAGTCGACCCCGGTGAACACGTGCAGGAGGGTGGCCACGGCGAACCACTTCGCCGCGATGTCGAAGATCTTCAGCGCACTGCCGCTCCAGGCCATCGCCTGCTGAGTGGGCACGCTGTAGCGCTTGGCCAGGTATTCGAGCGGTGAGGCGACGCCGATCCGGGACCGCAGCCGGTTCCAGCGGGGCGCGAACACCGGACTGCCGATCCCGACTCCGATGCCGATGGTGGCGAAGGCCCAGAAGTAGACCGTGATTCCGGCCGTATACGCGACCGAGGCGTACGCCACGAAGAGCACCGCGCTGTAGCCGGACATGTGATGGGAGATCCCTGTCAGCCACCAGGGCATCCGGCCCCCGGCGGTGAAGAAGTCCCTCACGTCACCGACGCGCCGGTGCGACCACCAGCCGATCAGGACCATCACCCCGAAGTACGCGGCCATCACTGCCCAGTCCAGTCCGTGCACCACTGACTCCTTCTTCGTGCTGAAGCTGTCCTCAGCCGTGGGGTTCAGTCACGTCCCGTTGTTCACATATGAGGAAGTGGTCTATAAGGTGAACGAATTCTCCTATGCGAACTGCGTTCACGGACGCTAGCCTTACCCGTTGACGACGTCAACGGCCGGGAACCGAAAGAGAGTTGAGGGGCCATATGCCGAGGAAGGCCGAGAGGGCAGGGGATTCGGCTGTGCCGAGGGCGGCTGACCAGGGGATGCCTGCCACAGGCACCCCGGTGCCAGGGGCTGGTTCAGGCGGAGTCAAGTCGGCCCGACGGACGATAGAGCTCATCGAGGCGTTCGCCCGCACCAATGTCTGGCTGTCGCCGTCGGACCTGCACCAGCACATGGGGTTCCCGCGTTCCAGCCTGCACGCGTTGCTGCACACGCTGCTCGAGGCCGGCTGGCTCGAACTGGACGCGGCCTCGAACCGGTACCGGCTCGGGGTTCGGGCGCTGATCTGCGGAACGGCGTATCTGGACCGCGACCCGGTGGTCCCGTACGCCACCGAGGAGCTGGAGAAGATCCGTGGCGAGACCGGCTGGACCACCCACTTCGCCCGCCGCAACGGCGCGGAAGTGGTCTACCTGGAGACCCGCGAGGCCAAGCGTTCCACCCATCTGATCTCGCGCGTCGGCCGTACCCTCCCGGCGCACGCCACCGCCCTGGGCAAGGCACTGCTCGCCGAGCTCACCCAGGAGGAGATGGCGCAGTTGCTCCCCCCGGAGCTGCCCGCGCTCACCGCACACACGATCACCGACCACGAGGTGTTGTACGAGGCATGCGCGCTCTCCCGGGAACGTGGTTACGCGGCCGAGGTGGAGGAGGGCACCGAGGGAGTCCGGTGTGTCGCCGCGGTGATCCCGTACCGCATCCCCGGCACCGACGCGATCAGCTGCTCCATGCCCACCGAACAGGCCACCGATGCCGACGCCGCCCGTGTCGGTGAACTCCTCGCCGAAACCGCCGACGCCCTCGGCCGGAAGCTGCGCAGGGCCGGGGTCCGGTGACGCCTTCCGTGCTCCCGCCCACCTGACGGTTGGCGGGCCCGGGCTCAGTCGTCGGAGGGGAGGGGCCGCCGGATGTCGCGGTCGTTGTGACCAGGCCACCCGCGGTCCCTCGGACCGCCTCACATTCTTGGGGATCACCATGATGCGTGAACGTGTGCTCATCACCGGATCAGCGGGGGGCATCGGCACCCAGATACGCCCTCGGCTGGGGCGCCCCGGACGGGTGTTGCGGCTGCTGGACACCGGTGCGCAGCAGGCGCCCGGGGCGGACGAGGCCGTGGAGTTGGTGACAGCCTCCGTCACCGACCGCGTGGCGATGGAGCGGGCCTGTGCGGGGGTCGACGCTCTGATCCACCTGGGCGGGCACAGTCGGGAGAACTCCTGGGAGGCAACCGTCGACGTGAACATCAACGGCACCCGCACGGTGCTTGAAGCGGCCCGGGTGGCCCGCGTCCGCCGGGTGATCCTCGCCTCCAGCAACCACGCCGTCGGCTTCCGCCGTAACGACGAGGGAGGTGAAGCCGGTCTGCCCGCCGACTCCACCCCCCGCCCCGACACGTACTACGGGGTGAGCAAGGCGGCGATCGAGGCGCTGGGCAGCCTTTACCACTCGCGGTTCGGGATGGACGTCATCGTCATCCGGATCGGCTCCTGCTTCCCGACGCCGATACCGCTGGGGCCACGCGGCCTGGCCACATGGCTGTCGCCCGACGACTGCGCCCGGCTGCTCGAGGCCTGTCTGAGCGCACCGTCCCCCGGCTACCGGCTGATCTGGGGGGTCTCCGACAACCTGCGGCGGATCTACTCGCTCACCGAAGCCGAAGCGCTCGGCTACCGAGCCGCCGACAATGCCGAGGTCTACGCTGCGCGAATGGCGGCCGCACCGGCTCCCATCGGCCCGGCGGCCGAGTACGTCGGCGGGCCGTTCTGCACCGCCCCTCTCGGGGTCTCCAACCCGCTGTGACCCGGTCCGGCAGGGGCTGCTGCCTGCTTCCGGGGCTCATCGGGTAGCGGGGACGACCACGCCGGTCCTCGTTTCTTGTGCACGAGGGGTTACAGGACGGGACAGAGCCCGCTAACTTCCTTGCACTGAACGCGTCGTGCCGCTTGCGGCCGGTTCTTGACGGCAGACGGCACGATGCCGGCGGTCACACCCCTTTTGCACCTGTGGACCTGCTATGCCGGGGCGACCAGCGACGGACTCCACCCTCGGGGCAAGTGGTTTCGACCGGTGACCTACCTGTCCTGAGCCCGCGGCCCGCTGCGTCAGGCAACCTTGCGACGCCCGGTCCGCCCGGTCCGCCCGCCGGAACTCCGGCGCTCTGGTCGTTCCTCCTCATCGCCTCCGCGGAAGTGAGTCCCGAGATGACACAACCTCTCTCTCGCCGACTGGTACTGGGCACCATGGCAGGAGGCGCGCTGGTCTCGTTCACCGGCCGCGCCACGGCCGACGCCCGTCCGGCGCACCCGTCAGGCGCCGTCGTGACCTACACGGCACCGCAGCCTCGTACCCGGATCGACCTCAACACCGGCTGGAGGTTCACCAAAGGCGATGTCAGCGGCGCCCACGCACCCACATTCGACGACTCCGCCTGGGCCCCGGTCAGCACTCCTCACACCTGGAACGCCGAAGACGGAGCGGACGGCGGCAACAACTACTACCGCGGCGTCTGCTGGTACCGCCGCCACGACATGCTCCCGGCCGGACTGGCCGAGAAGATGTTGTTCCTGGAGTTCGCCGGCGCCAACCAGGTCGCCGAGGTCTGGGTCAACGGCACCTGTCTGGGCCGGCACGAGGGCGGCTACTCCAGGTTCCGGTTCGACGCCACCCGGGCGTTACTCCCCGGCAAGGACAACGTCATCGCGGTCAAGGTGACCAACGCCCATGAACGCGACATCGCTCCGCTGAGCGGGGACTTCTGCTTTTCCGGCGGCATCTATCGCAGCGTCGGCCTCTGGGCCGTGGACAAGCTCCAGGTGCGCATGCTCGATCACGCGGGGCCCGGAATCTATCTGCGGCAGTGCGACGTGACCTCCGCGTCGGCGAACGTCGTGGTGACGACCAAGCTGTGGAACAACAACAGCACCGGCAGACCGGTGGTCGTACGCACCGTGATCACCGACGCGGCCGGGACCGTCGTCGTCGACGAGCGCAGCGACGCGCGCCTTGTCCCGGCGCGAGCCGGATCCGAGTTCACGCAGAGCGTCACCATCACCGAGCCGCATCTGTGGAACGGCACGTCGGACCCCTATCTCTATCGTGCGAGCGTCGAGATCCACGACATCACCGGGGCCGCCGACAAGGTCACGGACGTGGTGACCGAGAGGATCGGCCTGCGCGCCGTCGCCGTCGACGCCGACTCCGGCTTCTTCCTCAACGGCGAACACCTGCGTCTGCACGGCGTCAACCTGCACCAGGACCGGGCCCGGAAGGGATGGGCGGTCGACGACGCCGACCGCACCCAGGACTTCGACCTCATCGAGGAGATCGGTGCCAACGCCGTGCGCATGGCGCACTACCAGCACGACCAGAAGGCCTACCACCTCGCCGATGAGCGCGGCCTGGTCGTCTGGGCGGAGATCCCGCTCGTGGACACCATCACCGAATCGTCCGCCTTCTCCGCCGGCACCGAGCGCCAGCTCATCGAGCTGATCCGGCAGAACTACAACCACCCGTCGATCGTCTTCTGGGGCATCGGCAACGAGCAGCGCAAGGACAACGCCGCCACCAACGCGCTGCTCGGCGCACTCGCCAGGATGGTCGAGACCGAGAACCCGGAGCGGCTCTCGACCTACGCCGTGGCAGGCGGCGACGATCCGGCACTGGGGCGGCACACGCAGACGACCGGACACAACGTGTATTACGGCTGGTACACCGGCTCCAAGGACGGGGACATGGGCCGCTGGGCCGACGACCGGCACAGGGATGCCCCCGACCGCAAGATCGCCGTCTCCGAGTACGGTGCCGGCGCCAACACCGCCCAGCACGCCCTGAACCCGGCCAAGCCCGACCCCGGCGGTGCCTTCCACCCGGAGGAGTACCAGGCCCTGTACCACGAAGCGGCGTGGAAGCAGCTCGCCTCTCGGCCGTATATCTGGGGGACGTTCGTGTGGAACATGTTCGACTTCGCCTCGGACCGGCGCAACGAGGGAGGCCGGCCCGGGATCAACGACAAGGGTCTGGTCACACGCGACCGCAGGATCCGCAAGGACGCCTTCCACTGGTACAAGGCCAACTGGGCGGCTTCCCCGACCCTCTACATCACCAGCCGTCGCTGGTCCCGACGCAGTGACCCCACAACGGAGTTGAAGATCTACTCCAACGCCGACCGCGTCGCCGCCACACTCAACGGCCGGTCGCTCGGCACCAGGAGCAGCACCGATCACATCTTCACGTGGCCCGATGTGACGCTCGAGCCGGGCGAGAACGAGGTGACCGTCACCGCCACCATCGGTGGCGAGGTGCATACCGACACCGTCATCTGGACTCTCGTCCATGGCGCACCCGGTGGGGCAGTGTCCCGGTAGGTCAGGTCGCTCCGGTGAGACGCCATGGCCGGCACTGCCGCACGCGAGCGGTCTTCTCGTAGCGGGTGGCAATGCCTCGTCACTGCTCGAGGCGGTTGACGCACCGTTCGACGGCGTTGTGTTGCCGGAAATCCAGCATGCACACCCCTGGCGGTTGCTTCGTATATCGCATACGTTTTCCTTCGACTCGAACGGGCATCGTGTTTCGGCCAACGGCTGGCTGCCTCGTCGCCATGCGGGGGCGCACGCCATCCAGTGGCCGGGCCGGGCCTCGCCCCGCTGTCCGCGGGGCGAGGCCCGGCGAGGGCGACGGTCCGCGCTACTCGTTCGGGCGCGTACCCGCCATGCGGCCGCCCGGCGGAGCGGACCCGGCCAGAGCCTGCCACTCCGCCCGCGTTCCGCCCCCCACCGCACGAGGAGCGATGACCATGTCACCCCACAAGCCCCTGCCACGCAGAACCCTGTTGCGCGGCGCCATCGCGGCAGGAGCCGGAGCCGCAGCGTGGTCGCTGCTCGACCAGCCCAGCGCAACCGGCGCGCCTGACACCGACTCGGGCGACTACGCCATCCGCTTCGACAAGGGCCGCAAGCAGACCATCTGGGGACTGGGCTTCGAGATCCAGTCGGACTCCATCGGCTCCGGCAACAACGGCATGCCCGATGTGGTCAGCGGCGTTCCGTATGACCTGACGGAAAGTGAGCGCGACCGCTTCTATCAGCAGTTGCTCAAGGGCGGCACCGACCGTGGATTCCGCTACTGCCGACTGGCCATGGGGCTCTACCACCGGGGCCTGGACTCCACGAAGAAGCAGATGGTCGACCGTTACAAGGGCCAGACCGCGCTGCTGGCGGACATGATCAAGCAATCCGGCGTCGAGGGCGTGGCCGCAGAGTACTGGTCACCTGCCCCCGGCTGGAAGAGCAACACGTCCTACATCGGCGGCAGGCTCGCCTCGTTCTCCCCCGACGCCCTGGACGCCCTCGGCGACGCCATGGTGGGCGACCTGAAGTACCTCACCGACCGGGGCGTGCCGATCTCCATGTGGGGCTTGCAGAACGAGCCTCGCTACAAAACCAAGTACTCCTCCTGCCAGTACACGCCCGACCAGTATCTGAAGACCTTCAAGGCGGTCGCTCCCAAGATCCGGAAGCAGTATCCGAAGGTGCTCATCCATGCGGACAGCCAGGACGGCTGGGGCGGCGCGATCGGCAAGGCGCTCAAAGCCGATCCCGATGCGCTCCGCCACGTGGATGCCTGGACCTATCACCGGCTGGACAAGGGATATCACAACAGTGATCGGCAGATCACGGAAGACTTCAGTTCCGGTAGGTCCGGCAAGCCCGTGTTCTGCAACGAGTTCGAGTACCTGCACGGAGGGACAACGGACTGGAGGACGATCAACACGGCGCAGTCGATCATGAATTGGATGACCTTCCACAACTCGCCCACCTGGTTCTGGCTGCACGCCCTCAAGCCCACGCAGAACTCCGAGTCCGACGGCTACTCACTCGGTTTCTGGCGGCCCCCGAACGTCAAGACCCCCGACCGCTTCAAGCACCTCAGGGAGCGCCACTGGGAGTTCAACCCACGGAACTGGAACGCGGTGGCCGGCTTCCTTCGGTACATGCCGTGGAACTCTGTCCGCTACCACGTCGACGAGCCCAAGCATGCCGACGGCAAGCCGTACACCGAGCACCGGATCATGGCCTGGCGCACCCCCCAGGACAAGCCGGTCTTCGTCGTCACCAACCGGTCGGAGAAGGACGCGTTCACCTTCACCGTGGACACCCGGACCAAGGGGGAATTTCATGGTCACCGGTACGGTCCGTCGACACACGACAAGAGTGTCGGCGCCAAGGCCGGACCGAAGCTCACCCTGACTCTGCCCCCGCTGTCCATCGAGTTCTGGGCCGCAGGCTGAGGCGGATCGCCCACAGCCACCTGACGCGGGAATTCTGTGGTCGGCCCCACCACGGGCCGATGGCATGGTCGTTCGGCTCGCCGGCCGGGGCCCCTTTTACGGGCCCCGGCCGCGCGTGCTGGTGGGCGCGCACAATCGTGGAGTCCACCGGGACGGCCCGGTTCAGGTCCTTGTCCGCGTCCGCCTGAGCCATCAGCGCGATGAGCACCCGCTCCCAGGTGCCGATGGTGCGCAGCGCCTGGGATTCCAGCCCCCGGCCCGCTCGGGCTCTTGGGCGAGCCTGGGCACGTACCGTCCGATGAGGTCAGCCGCTCGTGCCGCAAGGGTGCCGACAGCGGGCCCGGGCCGGGGTGCCTGCCCTGATGGACGGGTTCTGTGCTGTCGCCGGCGCGTTTCCGGTATTTCGCGAGTGCGCGAGAGTGGTCCTGGCCGGTTCGCGATCTGTGGCGCCTGCCCGGATTCCAGGAATCCGAGGACGGTACAGCGGACATCGGGGCCTTCAAGGGCGGATGCCGACCGGTCGCCTGAATTGTGTGTTGTCGTGATCTGCATCCCATACGGCTGCAATCCAAGAAGTGTCCTCATCTTTCATGTGGTGGGGAGAGATGCGGTGTTCAGTCCGAGGGAGTCTGCTTCCTCCGCTTCTCGGGCGCCCTCCCTCCGTAGCGGCGGGCTCACGGTGCGGGCGGGCCGCCACGGGGAGGCAAAGTAATAGCAAAGAGGCGGGATGCCCGGTGGGCCACGTGGTCGTGAAGGCGACCGGGAAGGCGGCCGGACCTGGTCCTACGGTTCGGCCCGGCATTTCCGGAGGTCCGCCGGCGCACCTGCGGCAGTCCAGCCGCAGGCGGCCACCGCACGTGGAGGAGTCCCATTGAGCAAGACGTACCCGTTCCCCCGGCCAAGAGGCGGCGGGGTGCACGTCCGCCGCGCCCGTGACGTCGATGCCGGCACCATCGCTTCCCATTGCCGAGGAGTATGCGTCACGTAGCTCTCTCACCCCGTCTCCACGGGTGAGGTCTGCATGACGTCCTGCCAGATATCTCCGGCGGGATTTCGTAGGGGAGTCATCTCTGCGGAACAGGTCGAATGATGCGGCCGGAAAGGCTGCTTCGTCCTGCCGTGGTGTCACCGTGAATTAAGTCCTCAAGCGGTTCCGCTCCCCTGTCCGATGCCGTGCGAATTCGCCGGTGAAGCCGCTTGGTTGACCACCGATAGTTTTCTGGAAAACCTTGCGGCGCCGCTCCGGTCCGGGGTAGACAGTGACCCGCCCCAACCGCATCGGATTCGTCGGACGGGGTCCCCATTTCTTTCTCGGCATCGGTGATACACGCATGCCGAAAACCACAATCCCCACGGAGGAAGTGTGAAACGAGCAGGCATACTCATCGGCCTGTCGGTGGTTGCCGCGGCCATCGGGGTCGCCCCGGGTATGGGCGCCACCCAGCAGCCTGTGCAGCGCTCGGCCGACTACATCGTCGTCCTCAAGGACTCGGGGGCGGCCAAGGGCGGGATCACCGACCCCACCGCGGTCACCGACGGCATGAACGGCGTGACCCTGGGCTCGGTCTACCGCTCCACCGTCCAAGGATTCTCGGCGAAACTCACCCCACAGGCCGTGCACTCACTGCGCGCCGACTCCTCGGTCGCCTATGTCGAGCGCGACGGCACCGGACGCAAGGCCGGCGAGGAACACACCCGGACAGCCTTGAAGGCGGGCGGCCAGCAGCTCCCCAAGGGTGTCCGGCGCGTCATGGCCACCGAGAACAAGGCGCTCAAGGTCGGTGACGGTGTCGACCAGCGGGTCGACGTGGACGTGGCCGTCCTGGACACCGGGATCGACAAGGACCACCCGGACCTCAATGTCGTCCGCTCGGTGAACTGCAGCGGTGTGGACAAGTGCGAGGACAACTCCGGTGCGGACGGTGACGGCCACGGCAGCAATGTCGCCGGGGTCATCGGCGAACTCGACAACAAGATCGGCTACACCGGTGTCGCCCCGGGCGCGCGACTGTGGTCGATCAAGATGCTCAACGATGAGGGCTCAGGCAAGTCATCGGAGCTCGTTGCGGCCCTCGACTGGGTGACGGCACACTCCGGCGAGATCGAGGTGGCCAACATCAGCGCGGGTTATGACGACAGCTCCAAGGCGGTCAAGGACGCAGTCGACCGTGCCATCGCCAAGGGCATCGTGGTCGTGGTCTCCGCGGGCAACGAACGCAAGGACGTCAAGGACGCCAAATATCACACCCCGGCCGACGTCCCCGACGCCATCACCGTCTCCGCGATCAGCGACGGCGACGGAAAGCCCGGTGGCAAGGGCGAGTTCAGCTGGTGCAACAAGAAGAACAGGAACCAGGACGATTCGCTCTGGATCGACCACGTCAACGGAGGCGGCAGTGACTTCGGGCGTGGTGTGGACATCGCCGCCCCGGGCGACTGCATCCAGTCCACCTTCAAGGGCGGCGAGTACTCCAACTACAGCGGTACCTCCCAGGCCGCCCCGCATGTGGCCGGTGCTGCCGCCTGGCTTGCCGGCGGCGACAACAAGCCGAAGAACCGGGCCGATGTGATGGCCATCCGCGACACGATCCTCAAGGCCGGGAACCTCGGCTGGTCCGACAACTCCCGGGACGGCGTCAAGGAACGCCTGCTCGATCTGCACAGCAGCTCGGTCTTCAAGGGGACCTCGATCAAGTAGCGCGCCCGCGCTCACCGGTCCCCGCTCGTCCCGGCGCAGAGGGACCCCATTCGAGCGGCTCCCCGTATCTCCGGCGCCGCAGGGCGATCCCCCCCCCGCATGTCAGACCGCCACGAACGACGGCGCTCCCTCACGGTGCCCATCGCTTCCGCACCCCGGCGCGACCGGCTCCGTGTTCCTCCTGACGCGGGGCGGCGGCCCCATCCCGCCGCCCCGTTCCCCCTGGCCGTGTTCGCACGGCCCACGACAAGGAGTTCATGTGACAGGCACTCATTCCGCCACCGCCAACCCCCGCAAGCGCGTCAGGCGCATCGCGATCCTCGCGGCCTCCGCGGCCATGGTCGTGGCCGGCGTCGAAGGCTTCGCCAGCGCCAGCCCCGACGACACGCCCCGGGACGCGTCACCCGCGCCATCGGCATCCCCGGCACGGCAGCGCGTCATGGAGCTGAAAGCCGCGCAGTCCGAGGCCGGCGCCGAGGCGAAGGGGCTCGGCCTCGGCGCCAAGGAGAAGCTGATCGTCCGCGATGTCGTCAAAGCCGCGGACGGCACCGTCCACACCCGGTACGAGCGCTCCTACGGCGGACTGCCGGTGCTCGGCGGCGACCTGGTGGTGCACGAGAAGAAGGGGGCGGAGCGCGGCGTCACCAAGGCCACCGAGGCCCGCATATCCGTCGCCTCGCTCGATGCCGCCGAGCCAGCTTCGGGCGCGAGGAAGCAGGCGCTGGCGACCTTCAACGGAGAAGACGGCTCCCGGGCCAGTGCCGAATCGCCGCGCAAGGTCATCTGGGCAGGCGACGGGAAGTCTGTTCTCGCCTGGGAGACCGTCGTCACCGGTACCCGGAAGGACGGCACGCCGAGCGCAGTGCACGTCATCACCGACGCCGCCACCGGTAAGCAACTGGCCGCCAACGAGACCATCCAGACCGGCACCGGAACCGGCGACTACAACGGCAAGGTGGAGCTCGACACCAGCAAGAGCGGCGGCTCCTACACCCTCACCGACAGCGCCCACGGCGGACACAAGACCAACGACGCCAAGAACAGCGAATCCGAGACCGCGCCCGGCGAGCTGTTCACCGACCCCGACGACACGTGGGGCGGCGGCCGCCAGAGCGCGGCCGTGGACGCGGCCTACGGCCACGCCAAGACCTGGGACTTCTACAAGAACACCCTGAAGCGCAACGGCATCAAGAACGACGGCAAGGCCGCGTTCAGCCGGGTCCACGTCGGCAACAACTACGACAACGCCTACTGGAACGACAAGTGCTTCTGCATGTCCTACGGAGACGGTAAAGACGGGAAGTCCCCGTTGACCTCGCTCGACGTAGCGGCCCACGAACTCAGCCATGGAGTCACCTCCGCCACCGCCGGGCTCGAGTACCGCGGTGAGTCCGGCGGTCTCAACGAAGCCACCAGCGACATCTTCGGCACCGCGGTGGAGTTCTCCGCCAAGAACTCCAAGGACCGCGCGGACTACCTCATCGGCGAGCTGGTCGACATCCGCGGCGACGGAAAGCCACTGCGCTATATGGACCAGCCGAGCAAGGACGGCCGGTCCCAGGACTACTGGGACCAGCAGACCGACGGACTCGACCCGCACCTCTCCTCCGGCGTCGGCAACCACTTCTTCTACCTGCTCAGCGAGGGCAGCGGCGCCAAGACCATCAACGGCGTCAAGTACAACAGCCCCACCAAGGACGGCTCCAAGGTCACCGGCATCGGCCGGGACAAGGCCGTCCAGATCTGGTACAAGGCGCTGACCGAGCAGTTCACCTCGACCACCACGTACGCCGAAGCCCGCAAGGGCACCGTCAAGGCGGCCGGCGAGCTCTACGGTGCCGGCGGCACGGAGGTCAAGGCAGTCGAGGCCGCGTGGACCGCCGTCGACGTCAAGTGACCCCGCCGGTGTGAGGACCGTCGAGTCCTTGCGCCGTCCTCACCCCGAGACCGACGGGGCCGTACCGGCGGCAACCGGTACGGCCCCGTCTTCCTGCGCGCGGTCACTCCGCCGCCCCGGAACGCACCGGCCGGTCCTCGCGCAGCGCCGTGAACAGCCTCCGGGCCTTCTCCGCGTCCCACCTCACCGCACTCCCCTTGGACATGGGCACCCCCACGGCCGACACCGGGACATTGAGGGTGGTGCTTCCGCCGCTGCCGACCGCCCGGAGCAGGGCGGTCAGGTCAGCCGGCCCCATCTCCGTGTCCACCACCATGGTGTCCAGCGCCGCACCGAGCACCGAATGGACAGTCGCGGGGTTGAGCAGTACCTCCGGAGAGGCGACCCGCCCGGCCAGCGCCGTGAGGAACCTTCGCTGGTTCTCGGTGCGACCCAGATCGCCCGCCGACTCCTGGTGGCGCTGCCGGACGAAGGCGAGTCCCTGGGCACCGCCGAGGTTGTGACAGCCCTTGCGCAGATCCACCCCCGAGTCGCGGTCCCGGATGCGCCGGTCCACACACATCCGTACGCCGCCGACCTCGTCCACCACGTCCACGAAGCCACGGAAGCCGATCTCCGCGTAGTGGTCGATCCGCAGCCCGGTGGCGCGCTCGACGGTACGGACCAGCAGTTCGGGTCCGCCATAGGCGTAGGCGGCGTTCAGCTTGTCCCGGGCCGCGGTATGGCGCTCGCCGGTCTCGGGGCGGACCCACGAAGGAATGGTCACCCAGGAGTCCCGCGGCAGGCTCACCATGGTGACGCCGTGGGCTCCGGTGTGCAGCAGAATCATCGAGTCGGTACGGCGCCCCTCGGCCGAGCCGACGTGCAGATCCTTCTTGTCCCTGGCCGAGAGTCCGGCCCGGCTGTCGGAGCCGGCGATGAGATAGGTGGTGCCCCTGCCGCTCAGGGGACGGTTCGCGATCGCCTCCAGATCGGCGTCGTGGTGGAGTTGGGCGTCGACCCACACCACCGAGGCGAGGGCACCCCCCAGCGCCACCGAGACCACGACCGCCGTCGCCACCACCCACCGTCGGCCGCGCCTGCGGCCGCCGCGGCGCCTGCGCCCGCGGCGGCGCTTACGCCCGCGCGTGACCGGGGGAGTCGCGTCCCGGTGCTGTCCGAACCGCGTGGGAATCCCGGTGTCCTGGCTCCTGGACCACGGCTGCAGCCGATCGCTCATACCGTTGTTGCCCTCTACTCGTAGGAAGCCCTCGAAACGCTCAGAGGACCCGCGTCCGGCGACGCTCCGGGAAGGTGACGCCGGCCCACCGGGGAGGCGGGCTCGTGAGCGGGAGGCGGTCCGAGCCGCTGGCCGGCCAGGCCGGAGCGGTGCATCCGGCGCCACTGGAGCCCGAAGCCCAGCAGTCCGGTGACCACCGACTGGAACACCACCAGATACAACAACTGCCGGTAGACGACCATCTGCAACGGCACCACCCACAGCTCGGTCAGCCGCTCGCCCTCCAGCCGGAGGGCGTATCCGGTGAGCGCCGTCTGGAGGGCGACAAAGGCCAGCAGCACACCGACGGTCCACGCCAGGCCGTAGCGGAACAACCCGTAGACGGCAAAGACATCGACGAGCGGGGCGAGCAGCGGCAACAGCACCTGGAAGACGCCGACATAGGTCAGCGCGCGACGGGCGAAGCGCCCGGACGAACCGACATCGGTGACAGCCCGGCGGTGCTTCCACATGGCCTGAAGAGTGCCGTAGCACCAGCGGTAGCGCTGCCGCCACAGCTGACCGAGGGACTGCGGCACCTCGGTCCAGGCGACGGCGTGCTCCTCGTGGACCACCCGCCACCCGGCCCGCCACAGGGCCATGGTGAGGTCGGTGTCCTCGGCGAGGGTGTCCTCACTGATCCCGCCCACGCCCATCAGCGCCTCCCGGCGGAAGGCACCGATGGCGCCGGGCACGGTCGGCATGCACTCCAGCACCTCGAACATCCGCACATCGAGATTGCAGCCGACGACGTACTCGAGGTGCTGCCATCTGCCCAGCAGACCACTGCGGTTGGCCACTTTGATGTGGCCGCTGACCGCGCCGATCGCGGGGTGGGCCAGTGGCTGGATGAGCCGCTCGATCGCGTCCGGCTCGAAGACGGTGTCCCCGTCGACCATCACCACGATGTCGTAACGAGCGTGACGCAAGCCGGTGTTGAGGGCGGCGGCCTTGCCCGCGTTGGCCTGGCGGATCAGGGTGACCCGGGGGTCGCGGATCGACGCCACGACCTCCGCCGTGCGGTCCCTCGACCCGTCATCGATCACGATGATCTGCAATCCGGTGTGGGTGGAGGCGAGTAGCGAGCCCACCGTGGCCGCGATGCCGGCCTCTTCGTCGCACGCGGGAACGAGGACGGTGACCGGACCTGTGACACGGCGCAACCAGGGGGCACCGCGCCGGGGCCGTCCAAGTCTGCGGAGGTGCGCCCGGGAGAAGAGGAGGAGCAGCGTCACCCGGACCAGTCCGAGGACGCCCGCGGCACCGAGCACCCAGGTCGTCGTGGTGGCGAGGGCGTGTCCCGCGGTGGCGAACCAGACCAGCCAGGTGCCGCGCCAGCGTGCGGTGACCGATGCGGGTTCGTTCGCCGGGAGCTCGCCCACTCCTGCCGTGACGGTGGTGAACTCGTCCACGTCCGGGGCCCGGAGCAGTGCCGCCGTGCGCTGGTAGGCCGCCTCGCTCCGGCCCAGCTGTCTGATCGCGCCGAGGGCCGGTCGGCGGTCCGGCCGGTCGGCGGCGACCACCCAATAGCCGTCGGTGGCGGCGCGGCGGGCGGCACGCCACTCGGCACCGCACAGGGTGTCCACCGAGGTGGTGCGCGGCATGCGCAGCAGATGGGTCGAGACGCCCGCGGCGCCCTGCAGCGCGGCCCGGGTGAACGACAGCTCCACCCCGGCCCGCAGCGGCGACACGGAGCCCAGAACGGCCCCGGTGTAGGTGGATGAGCCGACCTCATGGCCCTCGGTGAGGATGCGCCGGACGAGTGCCGGATGGCGGGCGACCTGGGAGCCGTTGAGGAAGAAGGTGGCGTGCGCGTGGTGTTCGCGCAGCAGGTCCAGCAGGCGTGGAGTCCATACGGGGTCCGGGCCGCCGTCGTAGGTGAGCGCCACCGTACGCGGAGATATGGACGTGGACATGATTGCGTCGCCCTTGATCCTCAGCACCGGTCCGCCGCCGGCGACGGAGGGCGGGGCGGGGTGGGAGCAGGGGCGGCGCGCATCGGGGCCGACGAACACCTGACGGGTGCTCCAACCGTCGAAGAACAGGGCGGTGGAGAACAGCGTGAGGACCACCGTCAGCAGGAACCAGTGGGCACGTGGCTGCCGCGACTGCGCGTGGCGCCCGGCCATCAGGCCGCTCTTCCACGAAGGCGCCGGGCCGAAGGGTCGTTCACGCTCTTGTGCCGTGGGGCGATCGGGTCACCTCGTCTTCGTAGGGAACACCCCAGGTGTTCGGAACGCGGCTTGCGTGGCGAATGTGGGTGCTCTGACGTCGCGCCTCGTCGGGGGTCACAGGTTCTTTCACGGGCCGACGGACGGGCGGTCCCGGGAGGGCCGGGCATGCAGGGTGCGACCTCCGCGGCCGCATTGCGTGGTCGCTGGTCGTTCCCTCCGGCTCATCTCATCACTTGCGGCCCATGAGGGAGGACCTTGAGGTCACGCGGCCGTCCTGCCGCTTTGTCTATTCTTTACCTCGTGGGGCGCGGTGTGACCGGAGGGACGCCCGCGCAACGGTGGTACCAGCGCGTCCACGTGTCAGGAAGGCATTACCGCCCGGCTGTCGCCGCACGGCCGCTGTGCGCCGGGCACTCCCGGTGCCTGTCACATCTCGAGGGCCGTGCTCCCGAGCAGGTGCTCGCGCAGCCACCGTTCGGTGGTGGTGACGTGCAGCAGGGCCGCGGCCTGAGCCAGCGGAGCGTCGCGGGCCAGCAGCGCCTCGAAGATCGTTTCGTGCTCGCGCAGGGTCCGCTCGGCGACGTCGTCGTCCACCAGGCCTCGCCAGATCCGGCTGCGCAGGGTGCGGCCGGAGATCCCTTCCAGCAGGGTGGTGAGCGTCTGGTTGCCGGTGGCCGCCAGCACGGCGCGGTGGAAGGCGGCGTCATGCACGTTCAGCTGTTCCGGGTCGTCCTTCGACGCCCGCATCGCGTCCAGATGCCGCTCCACTTCCAGCAGTTCGGTGGTACTGATCCGCCGGGCCGCCACAGCGGTGGCGACCGGTTCGAAGAGCCGCCGCACCTCGGTCAGCTCCAGCAGGGTGTCGCCCTGCAGCAGTTCGACCGCGGCGCCCAGGCCTTCCAGCAGCAGTCCTGGCTCGAGGCTGGTCACATAGGTGCCGTCCCCCCGCCGGATCTCCAGTACCCGGGACACCACCAGCGCCTTGACGGCCTCGCGCATCAGGTTTCTGGACAGACCGAGATCCGCGGCGAGCTGCTGCTCGGAGGGCAGCTTGGTGCCCGGAGCCAGCTCACCGGAGAGGATGAGCTCCCTGATCCGGGCAATGGCCTTGTCGGTCAGTGACATCGCAGCCCCTTGAAGTGTCCGGTGCGGAGATGTCGACAAGCCTACTCGCGAGTCATCCCATGTCTATGGTCTTTGCGAGGGGATTGGTTACCAAGGCTGAGTGGTTGCACTGCTCGGCATGGCCCATTTTGAGCCGTCGAATGACCGAAGGTGCCACGAGGTCTGGACAGCCGAGGGGATGCCACCCAAGAATCCATCCCATGTCGAGGGCCCTTGTGTGCCCCTGAGGCGGTATTCGACATTCCCGTAGACACGACGTGTCCTGCCCACCGAAGGGGCGAAGGAATGAACCGGATCTCTGTGGTCGAAGTGGCCGACCTCCGTTTCCCCACCTCCCGTGAGCTCGACGGTTCCGACGCGATGAACCCCGAACCGGACTACTCGGCCACCTATGTGACGGTCCGGACCAGCGCCGGCGACGAGGGCTACGGACTGGCGTTCACCGTGGGCCGGGGCAACGAGGTGCAGGTGTCCGCTGTCCGGGCGCTGGCCCGGCTGGTGGTCGGGCTGCCGCTCGAGGAGGTCCTCGCCGACCTGGGTGCTTTCACCCGGCGACTGACCGGCGACGGCCAGCTCCGCTGGCTCGGCCCCGAGAAGGGTGTCATCCACATGGCAGCCGCCGCCGTCGTCAATGCGGTGTGGGACCTGTACGGACGGCGCGAGGGAAAACCCGTCTGGCGGCTGCTCGCCGACATGAGCCCCGAACAGCTCGTCGCTCTCGTGGACTTCCGCTATCTGCGGGATGCGTTGACCGAGGACGAGGCACTGAGGATCCTGCGCGATGCCGAGCCCGGTCGCGCCGAGCGGCGGAAACACCTGCGCGAGCACGGTTATCCGGCCTACACCACCACGCCCGGCTGGCTCGGCTACACCGACGAAAAGCTCGTGCGGCTGGCCGAGGAGGCTGTGGCGGAGGGCTTCACCCAGCTCAAGTTGAAGGTCGGCGGCGACCCGGCGGACGACCTGCGCCGCCTCCGACTGGTCCGCGAAACGGTCGGCACCGATGTGCGCATCGCCATCGACGCCAATCAGGTGTGGGGCGTCCCCCGGGCGATCGCCCGGCTGGAGCCGCTCAAGCCCTTCGACCCGTACTGGATCGAGGAACCCACCTCACCGGACGACATCCTCGGCCATGCCGAGATCCGGCGAGCGGCGGCCCCGGTCAAGGTGGCCACCGGCGAGCACTGTCACAACCAGGTGATGGTCAAACAGTTCCTGCAGGCCGGGGCGATCGACATTCTGCAGCTCGACGCCAGCCGGGTTGCCGGGGTCACCGAGAACGTCGCCATCCTCCTGCTCGCCGCCAAGTTCGGCATTCCCGTCTGCCCCCATGCGGGCGGTGTGGGACTGTGCGAGATGGTCCAGCACCTGGCGATGTTCGACTACGTCGCGGTCAGCGGTACCACAGAGGACCGGACGATCGAATACGTCGACCACCTGCACCAGCACTTCACCGACCCGGTCCGTATCCGCCGGGGGCACTACCTCGCCCCCGAGGCGCCCGGGCTCGGAGCCCGGCTCCACCCCACGTCGGAGGCCGACCACCGCTACCCCGAAGGGCCTGTCTGGGGCGCGAGCGCGGTTCGTCGGCCGGCACCGCCCCGCCACTCCTCGATGGAGAGACCGTGAGACTCCGAGCCCTTCCCGCCGCCGCCGTTGCCGCGGCCGGCCTGCTGCTGACCTCCTGCGGTGGCACCGCATCCACCGGAGGGGCAACAGCCGCCCCCCTCGTCGGAATCGACTACCCGCGCTCCGACACCGACTTCTGGAACTCCTTCAACCGGCACACGTCGAGATCGGCCGAGAAACTCGGCCTCGAGCTGAGGACCACCACCTCACAGGACGGCGTCGCCTCGCTCACCGCCAACGTGCAGACGATGATCAGCCAAGGCGTCGAGGGCGTGGTGATGGCCCCCCAGGACACCGCGGCCATTGCACCCAGCCTCCACCGGCTGACGGCCGGAAAGATCCCCGTGGTCACGGTCGACACCCGTCCGGACAGCGGGAAGGTGTTCATGGTGGTGCGCGCCGACAACCGTGCCTACGGCACCAAGGCCTGCCGGTACCTGGGGACCAAGCTCCGCGGCAGAGGCAAAGTCGTCATGCTGGAGGGAGATCTGTCGTCCATCAACGGCCGTGACCGGACCGAGGCGTTCAACGACTGCATGGCCGAGCACTACCCCCGCATCAGGGTGTTCGGCGAGGCCACCAACTGGGATCCCTCCGTCGCCGCACAGAAGCTTCAGACCGATCTCACCGCCCACCCGGACATCGGCGGTGTCTACACGCAGTCCAGCTTCGCACTCTCCGGAACCCTCCAAGTCCTGCGGCGCAAGGGCCTGCTCCACCCGCCTGCCGACCCGCGCCATGTCTTCGTCGTCTCCAATGACGGCATCGGCGAAGAACTCAAGGACATAGCCGCCGGCCGGATCGACGCCACCGTCTCGCAACCGGCCGACCAGTACGCCCGGTACGCGCTCTTCTACATCAAGGCGGCGATCGCGGGCCGAACGTTCCGGCCCGGCGCGACCCGCCACCGCAGCAGGATCATCCAGGTACGCCCCGGGGTGCTGGAGGACCAGCTCGAGGCCCCGCTGGTCACCAGGGACGGCGGCACCCACGACGGAGTCACCAGTGTGAAGAGCACCGACCCGGCGCTGTGGGGCAACCATTCCCGCTGACCGCATCCGGCGCCACCCTCCCCCTCCAAGGCGGTGACACATGACCGGCGCTGCACCGGCCCCTGTCGTACAGGCGGCGCACATACACAAGCGGTACGGGCCGACCGTGGCCCTGCACGACGTCCGCATCACCGTCGCACCGGGCGAGACCCATGCGCTGGTCGGCCGCAACGGAGCGGGAAAATCCACGCTGGTCTCCATCCTGACCGGGCTGCAGGCCCCGGACGAAGGCACCGTCACCTTCGCCGGCGAGCGTGCGCCGGGCCTGCGCGACCGGGATGCCTGGCGGCGACGGGTGGCCTGTGTCTACCAGCAGCCGACGATCATCCCCGAGCTGTCCGTTGCGGAGAACCTCCACCTCAACCGGTACCCACGGGGACGGAGCGGACTGATCAGCCGGCGCCGGCTGATCAGGGATGCACAGGCGCTGCTGGCCGAATGGTCCGTGGAGGTCGACGCGTCCTCGTCGGCCTCCGAACTGGACGTGGAGCGACGGCAGTTCGTGGAGATCGCGCGGGCGTTGTCGTTCGGCGCCCGGTTCATCGTGCTGGACGAACCGACAGCGCGGCTCGACGGCGCGGCGATCCGCCGTCTGTTCCAGCGGATCCGGGACCTCCGGAGCCGGGGTGTCACCTTCCTCTTCATCAGTCATCACCTGCAGGAGGTGTACGACCTCTGCGACCGCGTCACGGTCTTCCGGGACGCGCGGCACATCGTGACCGCACCGGTGGCACAGCTGCCGCGCCCCGAGCTGGTCGCCGCGATGACCGGTGAGGCCACGCGAGCCACCGGCAGGCCCCGCAGATCCCGGCCGCGGCACGGGCACCGTGAACCGGTGCTGACCGTGACCGGCCTGAGCCTGGCGGACCGCTTCCGGGAGGTGAGCTGTGCAGTGGGCGCCGGGGAGATCGTCGGGCTGGCGGGAGCGGCGAGCAGCGGACGAACCGAACTCGCCGAGACCATCGCCGGACTGCGATCCGCCGACGCAGGCGATGTCGAGATCGCCGGCCTGCGGCCCGCCCCCGGCAGTGTGACCGCCGCCCTCGCGGCCGGTCTCGGATTCGTCCCGCAGGACCGTCACCACCAGGGTTTTGTCCCCGGCATGTCGATCGCCGACAACGTCACGCTCACCGTTCCCCAGCGGATCGGGCGCGCGGGCTTCCTGAGCCACCGACGCCGTGACGCCTTCGCCTGGACCATGATCGACAATTTGGCGATCAAGACCCCCGGTCCCGATCTTCCGGTGGAGGGTCTGTCCGGGGGCAACCAGCAGAAAGTGGTCACCGCCCGCGCGCTGGCCGACGGTCCGCGACTGCTGGTGCTGATCAATCCCACGGCAGGAGTCGATGTCCGCTCGAAGGACTTCCTCCTCGACAAGGTCGAGGAGACGGCGGACTCCGGGGCCGGTGCGGTGATCGCCTCCGACGAGCTCGACGACCTGCGCCGCTGCGACCGGGTGCTGGTGATGTTCCAGGGGAGCCTGGTCAAGGAGCTGGCCCGTGACTGGCACGACCACGAACTCGTGGCGGCCATGGAAGGAGTGAACCTCGATGCCTGAAACGGCGACCCCGGCCGACGAACGGCCCGCGGTACGCCGCGTCCCCTCACCGAACCGGAACAGGGTCGCCCTGGCCCGTCTGCGGGACCTCGCCCTGATCCCGGCGATCCTCGTGATCTGCGTCGTCGGACAGCTCGTCAACCCGGTGTTCCTCAACCGCGACAACCTGCTCAACGTGGTGCAGACCATGTCCGAGACCGCGGTTCTCGTGCTGGCCGAGACGCTGGTGCTGATCGTCCGGAAGATGGACCTCTCGCTGGAGTCCACCATGGGCCTCGCCCCCGGCGTGGCCGCCTGGCTGACCGTCGCGGCGGGCCCCGGGCACGGCCTGGGCGCGCTGCCCGGGGCCTGGGCGATCCCGGTGACCCTTGCGGTCGGACTGCTGATCGGTGCCGTCAACGCCCTGCTCATCGTCCGCTGCGGCCTCAACGGCTTCATCGTCACCCTGGGCATGCTGATCGTCCTGCGCGGCACCCTGACCGGGCTGTCCGGCGGGGAGACCTTCTTCCAGCTGCCCGGCTCCATGCTGTACCCGGGCACCGCCCAGTGGTTCGGCGTACCCGCCTCGGTGTGGATCTGCGTGACGCTGTTCGCCGCGGGCATCGCGGTGCTCGGCTGGACCGGTGCGGGCCGGTCGCTCTATGCCATCGGTGGCAATGCGGACGCGGCGAAGGCGGCCGGAATCCGGACCGACCGCGTGCTGTGGATCGTGCTGACCGTCGCCGGCGGGCTTGCTGCGCTGAGCGGGCTGCTCCTCTCGGGGCGCCTCGCCTCGGTCGCCTCCGCCCAGGGCAGCGGCGCGATCTTCACCGTATTCGCCGCCGCCGTCATCGGAGGGGTCGGTCTGAACGGCGGCAAGGGCAGCGTGTTCGGCGCGTTCACCGGCATCCTGCTGCTCTTCCTGATCCAGAACGTCCTCACTCTCGGCGGCGTCCCGGCCCAGTGGACCGGCGCGCTCAACGGCCTGATCATCCTGGTCGCCCTCGTGCTCTCCCGGATCACCGGGGGGCGCGTACAGGACTGAGGCAGAGCACGAGCCCCCAGTGCGGACCGGCTCGACACCCTTCTCTCACCCGAAGGATCTGGTCACCTTGCCCCTCTCCCGCCGAACCTTCCTCACCGCCTCGACCGGAGCGGCCGCCACTGCGGCGCTGCCCGGCACGCCCGGAGCCCGGTCGGCCGCCGTGGCCGCTTCCGGGAGCTACACCCCCACCTGGCCGTCGGTCGACCGCCACACCCCGGCCCCCGAGTGGTTCCAGGATGCGAAGTTCGGCATCTACTTCCACTGGGGCGTCTTCAGCGTCCCCGCGTACGGCAGCGAGTGGTACCCGCGCAATATGCACCTCGCCGACAGCGGTGCCAACAAGCACCACATCGCCACCTACGGCACGCCCGGCGCCTGGCCGTACCACACCTTCATCGACGGCGGGCGGGACAAGTCCGGCACCTTCGTCCAGTTCGCCCCCGAGCTGGTCTCCAGCGGCGGACGGTTCGACCCCGACGAGTGGGCACGGCTGTTCAAGGCTGCCGGGGCCCGCTTCGCCGGACCCGTCGCCGAACACCACGACGGCTTCTCCATGTGGGACAGCAAGGTCAACGAATGGAACTCGGCCGCCAGAGGACCCAGGCTCGACCTGCTGCACCTCTTCCACGACGCCATCCGCGGCCAGGGCCTCAAGCTCCTGGTCGCCATGCACCACGCGTACAACTTCACGGGCTACTACCACCCGGTGCCCGCCCAGACCGACCCCAGCCTGCGGAAGCTCTACGGCCAGCTGGACACCACCGCCGCGAACCAGCTCTGGTTCGACAAGCTCAAGGAGGTCGTCGACCAGGCCAGACCCGACATCCTCTATCAGGACTTCAACCTCGACGAAGTCGACGAACAGCAGAACCTCAACTTCCTCTCCTACTACTACAACCAGGCCGAGGCATGGGGGAGCGACGTAGTCGCCACCTACAAGGACGGCTACAACGACAAGGGCGAGGTCTTCGACTTCGAGCGTGGCGGCCCCGCCGACATCCGCACCCCGTACTGGCTCACCGACGACAGCGTCAGCAGTTCCAGCTGGTGCCACACCGAGGGCATCCGCTACTACACACTCCGGCAGATGCTGCACGCGCTGATCGACCGGGTCAGCAAGAACGGCAACATGCTGCTGAACATCGCTCCGACAGCCGACGGCACCATCCCCGGAGCTCAGCGCGACGTGCTGCTCGGCATCGGAGACCACCTCGGACGCTTCGGTGAGTCGATCTACGGCACCCGCGCCTGGGAGGCCTACGGCGAGGGCCCGACCAAGATGGGCGGGGGCGCGTTCACCCACCCCAAGGCGGGCACCGCCAAGGACATCCGCTTCACCCGCAACAAGGCCGGCACCGTACTCTATGCAACCGTGCTCGGCTGGCCGGCCACCACTTTGACCAGCACCACCCTCGCCGGCAGCCGGCTCGATCTGTCGACGCTCTCCTCCGTCCGGCTCCTCGGCCCCGGCGCGGGCGACTCCACGGAGGTGGACGGCTGGACCCAGGACGCCGTCGGGCTGCACGTGCCCCTGCCCCGCACCGCGCCGTTCAGCGCCCAGGCCTACGTCCTCAAGCTCGCCTTCGACGGCCCCATACCTCCGCTCCGCTCACACCACAAGGCCACTGCCTACTCCGATGTCGGATATGCGGGCGATCGGGCCCAGCTGCTGCTCGGCAGCTACACCTCGGCACAACTGAAGGCGGCAGGCCTGGCCGCGCACAGCATCTCTTCCCTCCGGCTGCCCGTGGGCTTCCGAGTGACCGGCTTCTCCGGTGACCATCTCACCGGCACCTCCTGGACCTTCACGACCGACACCGCGGACCTGCGCACCGTCGGCGCCAATGACAGGATCACCTCGCTCAAGGTCACCCTCGACCCGGCCACCTGGTTCCGGTTCACCAACGTGACCAACGGCCTCGTCCTCGACGGCGGCGGTCGTGTGCCGTCGGGTTCCCCGCTCAGGCAGTGGACTCCGAACAGCAGCCCCAACCTCCAGTGGCACGCCGTCGAACTCGGCACCGGACACTACGTGCTGGTCAACCGCGTTCATGGCCTGGTGATCGACGGTGCGGGCGTCACCGACAACGGCGGCACGGCACAGCTGACCTCCCGCAGGGACACCGACAGCCAGCAGTGGCGGATCACCGACCGAGGCCAGGGCGCCTTCAACCTCGCCAACAAGGCAACCGGTCTGGTTCTCGACAGCGGCGGCTCGGCCAGGCCCGGTGCCCCCGTCAAGGAGTGGGAGCTCAACACCAGTCCCAACCTGCAGTGGACCTTGACCGCTCTCTAGGAACGGCCCTCGGCTCGGCCCCCGACCCGCCCGCTCCGCTCTCCCAGGGACTCCCTCATGCGATACAACCGGCTGGGCCGGACCGCCCTGACCGTCTCCGAACTGAGCTTCGGTGCCGCACCGCTCGGCTCGGTCTACGGTGCCTTCGCCGAACAGGACGGCATCGACGCCGTTCACACCGCACTCGATCTCGGCATCAACTTCTTCGACGTGGCCCCGTACTACGGGGCCACGACCGCCGAGAGCGCACTCGGCCGCGCTCTGCGCGGCGTCGACCGCGACAGCTACCTTCTGGCCACCAAAGTCGGCCGGTACGGGGCGGCCGACTTCGACTTCGGAGCCGAACGGGTCAAAGGCAGTGTCACCGAGAGCCTCGACAGGCTGGGCACCGATCACCTCGACCTGATCCAGTGTCATGACATCGAATTCGGCTCGCTCGACCGGATCGTCGAGGAGACCCTCCCGGCGCTGCGCGAGCTCCAGCAGGCGGGGCTCGTCCGCTACGTGGGCATCACCGGCTACCCGTTGCCCGTACTCGGCTACGTCGCCGCCAGGACCCCGGTCGACTCCGTCCTCTCGTACTGCCGTCACACCCTGCACGACCGGCGGCTGGCCGGATGGAAGCACCGGTTCGCCACCTACGGCACCGGGGTGATCAACGCATCTCCGCTCGCCATGGGCGCCCTGACCGCGCGAGGCGCTCCCGACTGGCACCCGGGTTCGGCCGAACTGCGCGAGCGCTGCGCAGCGGCGGCCGAGCTCTGCGGCGCAGCCGGCGTCGACCTGGCCAAGCTGGCCCTTCAGTTCTCCGTCTCCACCACCCACGCCGCCACCACGCTCGTCGGCACTCATGACCCGGACGACGTCCGGCGCAATGTGGCCTGGCTCGCCGAACCGATGGACCGGGAATTGCTGATCCGGGTCGAGGCCTGCCTCGAGCCCGTCCGCGACCGCGGCTGGACGAGCGGGCGCGCGGCCGTACGGGGACCGGGGGAGCGGGCATGACGCATCCCCTTCTGGACTCCCACGTCCACCTGTGGGATCCGCACCGCCTCCGTTACCCCTGGCTCGAGCGCCACCCCGCACTCGACCGGCCCTTCGGCCCCGGGGAACTGGACGCCGCCACCGCTGTGCCCGTCGGTGTCATTGTGGTGGAGGCCGGCCGGGAGCCCGAGCAGGCGGCCGCGGAGGTCGCGTGGGTGCGCGAGCTGGCCCGCTCCCGTCCGGAGATTCGGGGCATGGTCGCTCATCTCTCGCTGGAACGGGGGCCCTCCGCACACGGGGAGATTCCCCGGCTGGCCGAGGACCCGTTCGTCCTCGGCGTGCGCCGCCTCATTCAGGACGAGCCCCCCGGCTTCACCGCCGACCCGCAGCTGCGCGCCGGGGTCGCTCTGCTCGGCGAGGCGGGCCTGCCCTTCGACGCCTGTGTCCGGGAGCACCAACTGACCCAGCTGGACGGGCTGGTCGCCGCCTGCCCGCAGACCGTCATCGTGCTGGACCACCTCGGCAAGCCGGAGCCCGCCGGGTTCGAGGACGGCCGCTGGTACCGGGCACTCCGCCGACTGGCGGACCGGCCGAATGTGGTCTGCAAACTCTCCGGCCTGGCCACGCAGTCGCCCGGTTCAGCCGGGCCCCGGGAGCTGCGCGCCTTCCTCCGCGCCGCGATCGAGCTGTTCGGCCCGCACCGCTGCCTGTTCGGCAGCGACTGGCCGGTGCTGACCCTGAACACCGAATACGGCGGCTGGCTCGACCTCGTCCGCTCCGCGCTCACCGGGTGCTCGGCGGAGGAGACCGCCGCCGTACTCGGCGGGAACGCTGCCCGGATCTACCGAGTTCCCTCCCACCACTGAAGCGAGGTATGTGATGCATCAGGCCACCTATACCGGCGGCAGGACCGTGCGGGTCCAACCCGTTCGCCCTCCGGCACTCCCTCCGGGGCATGTCCGGATCGAGGTCGCGTACACCGGCATCTGCGGTACCGACCTCCATGTCTTCCACGGGGCGATGGACGCCCGGGTCCGGCCGCCCGCCGTGCTGGGACACGAGATGTCGGGGCGGGTGGCGGAACTCGGCGCGGACGTCGACGGCTGGCGGCCCGGAGACCCGGTCACCGTGATGCCGCTCGGCTCCTGCGGTGACTGCCCCGCCTGCCGCGCGGGTCATCACCACGTCTGCCACCGGATGAACTTCATCGGCGTCGACTCCGACGGCTCGATGCAGACCAGCTGGTCGGTTCCTGCCGAGCTGCTGGTGGCTCTGCCCGACGGGCTGCGCCTCGATCACGCCGCCCTGCTGGAGCCCACGGCTGTCGCGGTGCACGACGTGAACCGAGCGGGGGTGCGGGCCGGGGAGAAGGCGCTCGTGGTGGGCGGTGGTCCGGTCGGCCTCCTGATCGCCACCGTCGCCCGACGGGCCGGCGCCGAGGTGCGGGTCTCCGAACCCGACGCTCATCGCCGGGCGGTCGCCGAAGAACTGGGGCTGGCCACGATCGACCCGGTGCACACCGATGTCGCGACGGTGGTGACGGAGTGGACCGGTGGCGCGGGAGTCCCGATCGCGTTCGAGGTGTCCGGCGCCGCCCCGGGCGTGGCGGCAGCCGTCGACTGCATGGCGGTCCGCGGCCGGCTGGTGATGGTGGCCATCCACCCGACCCCGCGCGCCATCGACCTGCACCGCTTCTTCTGGCGGGAACTGACGTTGATCGGTGCCCGGTTGTACCGGCGCACGGACTTCGAGGCGGCGGTCCGGTTGCTCGGCGCCGGGCACATTCCCGCGGAGGCTCTGATCTCGCGGATCGAACCGCTCCACCGGGTCCAGGAGGCGTTCTCCGCCGTCGACTCGGGTGACGGAGTGATGAAGGTGCTGATCGACTGCCAGGACGTCGCGGAGGCAGGTCGGTCATGACTCTCACCGAGTACCGGAGACTGTTCGACCTGACCGGCAGGCTTGCCGTCGTCACCGGCGCTCGCCGGGGGCTGGGCCTGGCCATCGCCGAAGGACTGGCAGCCGCCGGTGCCGACATCATCGCCGTCAGCGCCGGGATGGAACCCTCCGGCAGCGAGGTGGAGCAGCGCGTCACCGGCCACGGCCGCACGTTCCGGGCGTTCCGGGCCGACTTTGCCGACCGTGTATCCGTTCTTGCCCTGGCCTCCGAACTCGCTGCCCTCGAACGCCCGGTGGACATCCTGATGAACAACGCCGGCACCATCGCCCGGGCCCCTGCTGCCGAGCACACCGACACGGACTGGGATCGTGTGCTGGCCGTCGATCTCAGCAGCCAGTTCGTTCTCAGCCGCGAGATCGGCCGTCGAATGATCGAGCGTGGCTCCGGCAAGATCGTCTTTACCGCTTCGGTGCTCAGCTTCCAAGGAGGGGTCACGGTGCCCGGCTATGCGGCCGCCAAGTCCGGAATCGCCGGCCTGACGCGGGCTCTGGCCAATGAGTGGGCCGGTCGGGGCGTGAACGTCAACGCTCTCGTCCCCGGCTACGTGACCACCGACAACACCCGGGCTCTGTGGGAGGATCCGGACCGCGGCCAAGCCGTTCTCGCCCGCATCCCGGCCGGTCGCTGGGCGAAGCCCGAGGACCTCGCCGGTGCCGCGGTCTTCCTGGCCTCGGCGGCCTCCGACTACGTCCACGGCGCGCTGCTGCCCGTCGACGGCGGCTGGCTCGGCCGGTGAGCGCCGTATCCCGCCGCCCGGTGGCGGCAGAGACCGGCGACCGGGCTGTGCGGTTCTCGCCGAGTACGGACGCGGATCCCGTTCTGCGGTCGATCCGGGCCGCCGGGGTGCTGCCGGTCGTGGTCATCGATGACGCCGAGCGCGCCGGGCCTCTGGGCGACGTGCTGCTGGACGCAGGGCTGCCCTGTGTCGAGGTCACGTTGCGCACCCCCGCGGCCCCGGCAGCGCTCCGTGCGCTGTCCCGCTGTGACGGGCTGCTGGTGGGGGCCGGCACCGTGCTCGACGCCGAACAGGCCGACGGATGCCTGACCGACGGGGTGCGGTTCCTGGTCTCGCCGGGCTACGACGAGGAGGTGGTCGAACGCTGCCGCAATGCCGGGGCACTCGCCATCCCCGGAGCGGTCACCGGCACCGAGGTCCAACGGGCCCGGCGCGCCGGGCTGCGGGTGGTCAAGTTCTTTCCCGCCGCAGCCGCGGGCGGGCACATAGGCCTGCGTGCCCTCGCAGCCCCCTTCCCGGACATGCAATTTCTCCCGACCGGCGGGATCGGCCTCGGGACCCTCCGGGAGTATCTGAGCGAACCGTCCGTCCTCGCCGTCGGCGGCACATGGCCCGTCCCGCGGCGCCTGATCGCCGAAGGCCGCTGGGACGAGATCCACCACCTCGCCGTCCACACCGTGGCCGCCGCAGCGGCCTGCCGGGTCCGTGGGGGAGCGGAGTGACGGATTGCCGGAAGACCGGGCTGGTGACCTTCGGCGAAACCATGGGGCTGGTCACCGCACTGGAGACCGGGCCCCTCGAGTACGCCCGCTCCTTCGGTTACGGCATCGGAGGAGCGGAGAGCAACGTCGCGATCGGAGTGGTCCGGCTCGGCGGTGCCGCAACCTGGTTCGGCCGTCTCGGCGCGGATGCGACGGGGGACCTGATCGAGCGGCGGCTGCGGGCCGAGGGCGTGGACATCCGGGGGATCCGGCAGGGCGGGTTCACCGGCCTCATGGTCAGACACCGCAGGGGCGCCACCGCCGTCCGGGTGGACTACCACCGGGCCGGCAGTGCGGCATCCCGGCTGCGCCCCGAGGACGTCCCCGTCGAGCTGATCCGCGGCGCCGGTGTCCTGCACGTCACGGGGATCACCCCCGCCCTCTCGGACTCGGCCGCCGAGGCCGTCCGGTATGCCACGGACCTTGCGCGTGACGCAGGGGTCACGGTCTCGGTGGACATCAATCACCGGTCGAAGCTCTGGTCCCCGGACCGGGCCCGTCCGGTTCTGGCGGATCTCGCCGGCCGGGCCGACGTGCTGTTCGCCGGGATCGCGGAAGCCGAGCTGCTGCTCGGCCCCGGCGCGGCACGCTCGTCTGCCGCACTGGCATGTGCGCTGGCCGGGCTCGGGCCGCGCCAGGCCGTACTCAAGGAGGGAGCCCGCGGCTGCACGGCGGTCGTCGACGGCACCGCGTACGTCCAGCCTGCCCCGTCCGTCCCGGTGGTCGACCCGGTGGGCGCCGGTGACGCGTTCGTCGCCGGCTACCTCGCCGAACTGCTCGCCCGCAGGTCTGTCGAGCAGCGCCTGCGCACTGCTGTGGAGTCCGGCGCGTACGCGGTCACCGTGGCCGGCGACTGCGAGGGGCTGCCCCGCAGGGCCGACCTCGCGGACGTGACATCGGGCGAGGAAGTGACGCGCTGAGCCGACCGTCCAAGGGGAGCGGGCCGCACCGGAGAAGGCCGGTGCGGCCCGCTCCGCTTTCGTGCGGGAACGGCCCGGACAGCGGAGCGCGTCGGAGCGACCCGCCCAGGAGAGGAGGCTCGCCCCGACTGCTGCCGCTCCGCGGTCCGCTGCGGCTCCGGTCCCCCCCGCCCCCTCAGGGACCTATCCCATGGCGAGGTCTTCGATGGTGTCGGCGATGAGGACGGGCAGGTGGGTGAGAGCGCTTTCAAAGAGCTGTTCCAGGGGGAGGGCGTGGCGGCTGCCGACGAAGCTGATGTGGAGGGCCCAGTTGGCGGGGTCGTCGTGGGCGAGCCTCGACAGTGCGTAGAGGATGGCCCACCAGGCCATGAGCGGGTGCAGCTCTCGTGGCAGCGGGGCGATGACGGGAAAGCGGTACAGCTGCCCCATGTAGCTGCGTGTCGCGGCGGGGAGAACCACCGGGCTTGCGATCTCGTTGCTTCGTCTCCTGGAGGTGAACCACCTTCGTGGCGCGCGTCCGCCACTCGCTCGGGGCGCGGGCCCCGGGACGGCTTGAGGCCGGGACGGCGGTGGCAGGTAACTGTCGTGGGCCGTCTCGCTGACCTGTGCGAGGTAGGCGTCCAGAATCTGCGGGCAGTCGGCGCCGACAGACCATGGGGGGAGTTCGTCAGCCGGCCGGCCGAGCAGCAGTTGATCGTGCTCGCCGCGACTGCCGTAGGCGGCGTACAGGGGAGTGGACCGGTGCCTGTCGGTCAGGGGGTGACCGAGGTTCACCGGCAGGGTGTCCCACACGTCTTCGAGCCGCACGGGGACCCTCTCCCACACGGGCGAGTGCAGCAGTTCGCTCAACCTCACGAAGCTGCTCCGGGAGCCCGGCGGATCGGTCCGGATCTCGATGTCGGCGACGCCCCTGTCGCCACCGGAGGTCGCGATGCCCGGAGCGACCAGGCGCCAGTCCTCGTACCCGAGCCGGCCGGCCGCCGCGGCGATGGCCCGTCCGGCCTGGCTCAGTCCATGGAATACCTGGAGTGGGAGCGCGCAGAGGTCCGTCATCGCCGCCGCGTGGAAGATCTGCTCCATCTGGTCGAGAGCGGAGACGAAGGTGCGGCAGCGCGCTCCGTCGCCTGCTCCGTCGGGCGGGCTCCACCGGTATTCCCGCAGGCGCTCCCAGGCCTGACGTGGATCCACATGTCCATTCATCGAGAGTCCTCCCCAAGGTTGCGGATCGCGTGGCACCGGCCGTGCCGGGGCCGTGCGCCGGGCAGTCCAGCCGTTGCCGAGCGTGCTGGACGTCCGGGACGGGCGGAGCCATGCGGCGGTGGAGTGCCGTCGCCGCGTCGGATCGTGCGGTTGGTCATGTGTCAGGAGGAGACCAACACCCGCATCATCCCGCTCCTTTGCCTATGCTTTACCTCTGTCCGCGAGCTGCGCGAAATGAGGACCGGCAAGGCGGACCGGAGCCCGGTGCCGCTGCCCCGGAAGGGGCCGCCACCACGCCGGAACTCCCTCGGTGTGCTGTGCGCACTCCGCGATCCGATCCCATGAATCGGTGGCGTCTCCCTGAGGCCGGGGAGAACTTGCATGTGAGTGAGTAAACGGGCTTTCTCCCGCGTACCCTTCCTCAACGGAACCTGGACAGGGCCCGTCGGACTGGGAAACCAGGTGCTCGCATGCCACTAGACCAGAACCACACCTCTCTCTCGGACACTCCGGATTCCGAACTGTCCGCCGTGATACGCAGCGGAGCAGTCTCGGAGCAGGAATGCACCGAGCTCTACCAACGCCACCGGAAAGTGGTGCGTGCCTACGCGGGTACGTGCTGCCGGGACCCGCACACGGCCGAGGACCTCACATCCGAGGCGTTCACCCGGACCATCGACGCGGTACGCCGGGGCGGAGGTCCCAGTGGGTCGTGGCGCCCCTACCTGATCACTGTCGTCCGTCGTACCGCCATCGACTGGGCCATGACCGGACGTCGCACCGAGCTGACCGAAGAAGTCGAGGCCTGGGCCGACGAAGATGCCGGCGGCGAGGAGCGCGTGCTGCGCCTGGAGGAGGCGGACCTCGTCGCACGCAGTTTCCGCCGACTGCCCGAGCGATGGCAAGCCGTCCTCTGGCAGACCCTCGTGGAGGGGCAGCCGGCTTCCCGTGTAGCGGCCGATCTCGGTCTCAGTGAGAGTGGAGTGGGATCGCTGGCGGAGCGAGCCCGTGAGGGGCTGCGTGAGGCCTACCTCAGCGTGCACGTGGAGAATGTCAGTGCTCGCACGGGTCCCGACGGTGATGCCTGCCGGCACTACAGCGGTCTGCTGGCGGCTGCGGTACGGCGGCCCGGACGACGCGTGGCCAAGGACCTCTCGCGACACCTCAACGACTGCGCCGACTGCCGCCGGGTGCTGCTCGATCTCACCGACCTCAACTCCCGCCTGCGGTCCGTGCTGCCCGGGGCCGTGTTGCTGTGGGGCGGGGCCGGATACCTGGGGGCCAAGGCCACGGCCACCGAGGCGGCGGCCTACGGAGTGGCCGCCCCGCCGCTGCCGCCCGATCCGACCGGCGGGGCGGCCGGTCCGGTCCTCTCCGCCCAGAAGGCCGGGGCTCTCGCCGCGGCTGTGTCGGTGACGATCGGGGGATACCTTCTGCTGGCGCCCGATCGTGATCCGGCGCCCCCGCGGGCGGTGGAGCCGCCGCGCGCGTCGGCGCCCCCGGTGGTGACGCCGTCGCCTTCGGGCTCGTCCGGCCCGCCCGCACCTCCGGCCACCGGTGCAAGGGCTCTGCGCGAGGGGCCGCGGACCACCCTGCGGGTCATCGGCACGGGGAAATGCTTGGAGGCCGGCACCGAAGCGAAGGTCCGGGAGGCGGCCTGTGACGGTGGCGCCGACCAGGTGTGGAGCCAACTCCAGTTCCGGGGGAGTGCTGTTCTCTTGCGCAACGCGGTGTCGCGGCTCTGCTTGACCGATTCCGGTGCCGGCCGCGCACCGGATGAGCTGCAGCCGTGCGACGGCTCCGAACCCGGACAGGTCTGGCGACTGGAATTCAGTTTGGCCGAGCGGTCGCTCGTGGCTGTTGGCCGCAGCGGCAGGGCGTATGCAACCTGAGTCACCTGCGGAGTGGCCGGAGCACAGAACCGGGAGCTCCGAGTTGCAGGACGACGGGCCGCACCGGGCAGTATTCCGCCGGTGCGGCCCGTTCGGCTGAGCTCCGCAGGGAGCGAGTCCCCTTGCGTCAGCGTGGAAGCGAATCGGTCGGTGACCGCCCGGGAGGCCCACCAGGCGGCTTATGCCGCTACTTGGATCGGCCGCCGGCGCCGCTCAGGGTCCACACCGCGTGCGCGATCGCGTCGCTGTTGCGGTCCAGGGCTGTCATGTTGATGCCCGACGAGGCGTCGCAGGACGAGTGGTAGCAGCGATCGAACGGCTCACCCGCCTTTCCGTGCCACTTCTTGGCCTGGTCGGAGGACATCTCGTTGCTCGCGCCGGTGAACAGACCGCCCACGGGGACGCCCGCGTCCTTGAAAGCCGCGTGGTCGGAGCGGCCGTCGCCCTCGGTCTCGATCTCGGTGGGGACCTTCTTGCCGGCGAACCAGTCCTTGAAGACCGACTCGATTCCGGGATCGTCGTCGTAGACGAAGTAGCCCGGGTTCGGCGACCCGATCATGTCGAAGTTGAGGTATCCGGAGAACTTCGAGAGGTCGCCCTCGGACAGTTGGCGGACGTAGTGCTTCGAGCCCACGATGCCGAGTTCCTCCGCTCCCCACCAGCCGAACCTCAGGTGCTTCTCGGGCTTGAGCTTCGCGCGGGAGACGGCCATCGCGGTTTCCAGGATGCCGGCGGAACCGGAGCCGTTGTCGTTGATGCCGGGGCCTTCGGCGACCGAGTCCAGATGAGCACCTGCCATGACCACCTTGTTCGGGTCACCACCCGGCCAGTCGGCGATCAGGTTGTAGCCGGTGGCGCCGTCGTGCGTGAACCGCTGAACGGTGGTCTTGAACCCGGCCGCGTCCAGCTTGCCCTTCACATAGTCGATCGACGCCTTGTAGCCCGGACGGCCGTGAGCCCGGTTGCCGCCATGGGCCGAAGCGATCGACTCCAACTTGGCCAGATGTTCCTTGACAGCCGCTTTGCGGATGTCGGGCGCGGTGACGGACGTGGTGCCCGCATTGGCGTTGGGTATCAGAACCCCCGCGATCACCATTGCGGCCGCTCCGGCGGCAATGGTGCCGACTCTCCGGTTGCGCAGTCGGCGGTGGGACGAGTGCTGTGTGCTCACTTTGCTGACCTCCATGGGTGGTGTGTTCAGCACGGACTGGGTGTGGTTCGCCGGTTGCGGCGGAGCCCTGTTCGTGAAGCCGGCCAGGCGGGCTTCCGCAGCCGGGACCGGCGCGGAACATGCCTTGCCGAAGCCCCGGGACGCTGCTTCGTTTCGCCTGCGTCCCGGGGCGGATGACGTTGTCTCGGAGGGCCCTCCCCGCCTACCGGGTCCTCCATGACTGCCGCTGCCTCAGAGCGAGACTTCTCCGTCATCCGGCAGCTTTTACTGGCCGGGCTGTCCGCCTTCGTCCTGACCGTCGTCGGAGTCGCCGCGCTCGCTGTCGTCGCCGGGGCCCTGTTCCTTGCCGCCCTCACCGATCCGGGCGCCCACGGCCTGCAGCGCATCGGTGACAGGCTGGTAGAACGACACACTCTCCCCGGGGCAACGGGAGTCCTTTTCGCCTCCGGAGGTCAGCCCTACTGCCTTGTTGCCGGAGAAGAGGGAGCCGCCACTGTCGCCGGGCTCGGAGCAGACATTGGTCTGGATGAGGCCGTCGACGGACCCCTGGGGGTAGTTCACCGTGACGTCGATGCCCGTCACCTTGCCCCCGTGGAGGCCGGTGGTCTGGCCGCTGCGCTGTACCGGCATACCCACTGTCGCTGCAGCGGCGGAAGTGATGGCCTGCGTCCTGCCGTTCTTCAGGTCCACCGTACTGGGCGCTTCCGCCCCGTCCTCGTCATAGGTCACCAGGGCATAGTCCGCTCCGGGGAACTTCTCCTCGACGACCTTTCCGACAGGCCGGCCGCCCTGCTCGGTTCCCCAGGCCTTCGAACCGCTCACGACCGAGCAGTGTCCCGCCGTCAGGAAGGCGGCCTTGCCGTCCTTCTGGACGTTGAAGCCCAGCGAACACGTCCCTCCCTGATCGCCGAAGATGGAGTCGCCCCCGTCGGCAGCGGTCGGCACGAAAGTTCCCTCGACCTTGGTGACGGAGACGGCGTCCCCCAGCTTGCCGGTGGAGCGACTGAGCTGCTTCCAGCGGTCACCGGTGACCGAACCGTCCGCGATCACCGAGACCTTGTTGGTCCTGGGGTCGACGGACCAGGCCGTGCCGGGCACGGGATCCTTGTTGAGCTGCTGTATTCCGGCCCTGAGCTCGGCCATGCTGCGCTCGACAACCCGTGCCTCACCCCCCTTGGCGCGGACCTTCCGGGCAGCTGCCTCGTCGAGAACGTTCATCACCATGCGGTCCTTGTGGTTGTCGAAGTACCAACCGGCCGAGTCAGCACCGAGATCGGCGCTGAGACGGGCGCCCAGGGAGCCCGCTTCCTCCAGGCTGAACGCCCGGGGGCCAGGGTCGTCCGGCGTATTCGTGCCGGCGTTGGCGTTCGGCAGCAGAACCGCCGCTGCCGCGAATGCGGCGAGGCTCGCGCCGGCGATGGTGCCGGACTTCTTGCTCACCCTCCGATGAGTGCGTCGCTGATCCGCCATGCATTTCAACTCCAGTCGGTTTTCGGCAGGCCGAACAGGCCAAAGCCGAGAAGAGGATCGGGGAAATCTGCTCCGGAGAATCCGAGGCAGTTGGGGTGAGGTCACTGTCTACCCTGTGGCCGAACGAGTCCGCAATACTCTCCGGCAGATTCTTCTGCGTGAATCGACGTGCGGGTCCGTTGAATTGGGCCGATTCAGCAGATCAGTGTGAACACGACTGAGGCGAAGTGTCCGGGGCGCCTGGTTCGCCTTCCGCCCTCGGCCGGACAGGCGGAACGACCTGCACATGAGCAGGGTGCGATGACGGCTCCGGCGAACGGATTCGCTGGTCGACAGCCTGACACTGCGCAGCCTGGAACCTCGCGGCCGTCAGGTCGTGACGGAACAGTCCACTGAGGAGTGGACCGAGCGTGCGCAATCAGTCGAGAGAGGTGGCTGCTATTCCATTGCACTGTCCGCTCATTGAAAACGCCCGTCAGTGGCCTTCTCTTCCGGCAGACCGATGGCCCGACAACGGGACGACCGGCTCTCGCCGTCGATCCATACCGGTATTCCTCCAGGAGCCCACGGCAAGGGGGCGCTGCACAACGGAGCCCGTTGTGTGCGGCTCCATCCGATGCGCATTCCGATCGTCCGGATGGGCTGCTGGTCGGGGCCCCGACATCTGGAGAGGGAAGGCCGAAGAGGCCATGGCGGAGGCGCCCTGTCCGTGGGCCGCGGAACAGGTGCGCTCGACAGGGCCGGCGTGGCGGGCCGGGCGCAGTCACGCCGTCCGGTGCGCGCCCGGTCCGGGATCGACTTGCTCACGGGGGCTCCTCTCGTTCGTGCTCGATGTGCTGCGGTGGCCGGGACGCGGTGGGAGGGCGCCGGGGCGGGCTGCTCGCCCGGCGCCGCCCGTCCGCCTCTCCGGCTGTGGGTGTCTTGGGGGCAGGACCGGGGTGACCGCCCTACGTCCCGTCGCTTTGCCAACGCTTTACTCATGCCTGGGTTTTGCTGCTGAGGGGTGGCGAACGCCCGATTCGGACTGCAGGCGGCCTCATCGCCTGTGACCAGCGCGAAGGGCCCGTCGAGGTGGCCAAGAGCCCGTCCACGAGGGTGTGTTGGTCGCGGATTTGACGATCTGCCGGGCGGAGTTGATTGGTCCGCATGCTTCCCCGGGGACGGGGTGGCGGGGGTTGCGCACCGGAGCGCGGCAGACCATGGTGTAGCTGCTCGGCCGGCGATGGGGTGTCACCGGCCATGAGCCGTGAATCCGACGCCGCCCGCCTCTGGGCCTGAGCGAAACCAGCTCTCTGCGTCGCTACTTCGTCTCTGCGTCGCCACTTCTCAGTGGATCCGGACATGCCTCGCATGTCTGTGAAGAACAGGTACCTTCATGTCTACTTTTCACCAGAAGCACTCCTTCGCGGACTGGCCGGACGAGGAACTGGCCACGTCACTCCGCCGAGGCGAGACAGCCGAAGGAGAACTGGCCGAACTCTACGAACGTCATCGGTCCACGGTGCGTGCTTACGCCGGGACCTGCTGCCATGATCCGAACACTGCCGAGGACCTGACGTCCGAAGCCTTCATCCGGACCATCGAGGCCGTGCGCGCGGGGCACGGCCCGCGCGGGCCGTGGCGCCCCTATCTCCTCACCGTCGTGCGCAACACCGCCATCAACTGGGGTGCGGCCGGGCGTCGCACGGAACTCAGCGACACCGTCGAGGACTGGGCCGACGAGCGCCCCGGTGGCGAAGAGTCCGCACTGCGTCGAGAGGAGGACGGGCTGGTTCTCCGCAGCTTCCGGCAGTTGCCGGAACGATGGCAGACGGTCCTGTGGCACACCGTCGTGGAGAGGGAACCGGTGTCCCGGGTGGCGCCGATGCTCGGGATCAGCGAGAGCGGTGTGTCATCACTGGCCGAACGGGCCCGGGAAGGGCTGCGCGAGGCATACCTGAGTGTCCATGTGTCCGGGGGGAACGGTGATGAGGGCTGCGGTCGGTACAGCGGGCCGCTGGCAGCGGCCGTCCGGCGTCCCGGCCGCCGGACCGACAAGGACCTGGCGCGGCATCTGAGCAGTTGTGCCAACTGCCGACGGGCCATGACCGACCTGCTCCACCTCAACTCCCGCCTGCGGACGGTCCTGCCCACGGCATTCCTTCTCGGTGGCGGCGCCGAAGCCCTCGGCCCCCACGTGGCTGCCGGCAATGCGGCGACACTCACCTTGCCGATGCCGTCGCCGCTCGATCCATCGGGCGGAGCGTCGGCAGGCCCGATGCTCCTCTCCCAGAAGGGCTTAGGGGCGGCAGCAGTCGCGTTGGCGCTGTCGGTCTCCGGGTTCGTTCTGCTCGGCCCTGATCAGCGACCGGTACCCCCGCGGGCAGAGCCCCAACGGACGTCGCTGTCCCACCGGACCGCTCCGAGGCCTGAGACCCCTGCATCCCGCCCGCCCCCGCCGCCCTCTCGGCCCGCACCGCGCGCCTCGCGCTCCCTCTCGCTTCCCTTGCCCTCCGCAACCGGGGATCCTGGCCACGCGCTGCACGAGGCGTGGCGGACGGCATTGCGCAACCTCTCCACCGGACGCTGCCTGGAGGCCGGCTCGGCAGCCGGAGGTGTCCGAGAGGCGGATTGCGACTCCGGTGCCCACCAGTCCTGGATTCAGCTCCATCACCTGGGCGGCACGGTGCTGCTGCGCAACGAGGTGACGCGGTTGTGCCTGCGAGCCTCGAGCGCCGAGCGGGCCCAGGACGGCCTCCGCCGGTGCGACAGCCGCGACAGCCGACAGGTGTGGCGAACGAGGTTCAGCCCGGCAGCGGCAGCACTCGTGGTGATCGGTGGCAATGGCCGCACCTATGAGACCGAGTGAGGTGTTGATGAGGCTGGACGCGCGCGGAGCCTTCATTTCCCCACGCGGGTGACCGGTGCGCCGCCGGAGCCGAGCGGGGGCCTCACGGCCGTACTCCCCACCGCAGCCGCCGGTGGGACGGGCTGAGCGGTCGCGTTCGACGACGAGAAACAACGGAGACCTGTCCGCCGCGTCCGGCCTGTCGCCACGCGGGGTGCATTCTGCTCCTTGATGTGACACGAATACGGACCGACGGATGTCTGTGAGTGCCGTGCTGCATCCGCGTGCACAACTCGCCGGCGGACACTCTGTTGACATCTCCCTTTCCTCGATGAATGTCGCCTGGAATGAAGCGTGCGGACCGATGTTGGCGAAGTGCTCGGCAGGTGGAAGAGAATCCGGTTCAGGTGCTGGCGGGGATTGGGAATTCTGCATATTCTTCCGCGCATGGAGCTTGAGATAAGACATCTGCGCATACTCTGCGCAATCGCCGATATGGGGAGCATGCACAAAGCGGCCCGACTGCTCGGTGTGACGCAGCCTTCGCTGTCGTCTCAGATGCGCCGTATCGAGAGATCTCTCGGTGCCGAGCTTTTCTACCGAGTGCCCACGGGGTGCCACCCGACTCCGCTCGGCAGGTCGGTGCTCGGCCGTGCTCGACCGCTGCTCACGCAGATGACCGAACTGGTCGCGGAGGCGAGGGCCACGGCCGTCCAGTCCGCCGGTGCCCGCTTCCGGGTCGGTTCGACCGGCAGCAAGGTCACGACGCGATGGCTGCGACGCATCAAGCAACGCTTGGCGGACGCGGAAACGGCCCTGGTTGTCGACAAGTCGCCTTCGGCGTTGGTGCGCATGGTGGCATCAGGGCACCTCGATGTCGCGCTCGTCCATGAGCTGGAAGGAATGCCGCTCTCGATTCCTCAAGGTCTGTCGCACCGCGTGGTCGTGGATCGCGAACCGCAGTTCGTCTCTCTGGCGCGCGACCACCCTGCCGCGGCCCAGTCGGTGATCGACCTTCACGACCTGGCTGCGGACCGGTGGGTCGTCGACCCCATGGCCGACGGAGAGTGGGTCGCGCTGCGACAGGTCCTGGACACCGCCGGGCTCCGCCCGGCTGTCGTGCCTGGAGATCCGGCGACCGCTGCCTCCCTGATCGCGATAGGTGAAGCGGTGGCCTCCTGCCAGCCCACCACCAGCGCCACCGACCACATCGCGGTCCGGCCGTTGCGAGGCGACCCACTGGGGGTCGCCTGCTGCTGATCGCCCAGCCAGGGGTGCAAGCAGAGGTGTACTCCGAACTGGATGAGGCCTACCGCGAATGCGCCATCGAGTCGGATACCTACTGCAGATGGCTGTCGGAGAGGCGGAGCCCTTTGCTCAGTGGCGGTTGAGTTCCCCGACGAGGCGGAGCGGCACAGCCGCATCCGTCCCGCGGCCGGCCCGCCGAAACCATCAGCATGGACGGGGCGGCAACGCGTACTGCACCGCGTCCGATTTCGGCATCACGGTGGTGGCTCAACCGATCCGGACAGTGGGTCGGTTGAGCCACCGTCTTCACTCCCTTGCACCGCGCATGCATTCCGCTGCCGTGCTCGACGGTCGCAGGATGAGGCGACCTCGTTCCTCGTTCTCCAGCGCCTCAACGGACCGGCGTGCAGGGGCCGACGGCGCGGCTGCCGAGAGATCTCCGGATGTGAACGGTAAGCCCGGTGCTGTGCATGTGTCATCGCCCGTGCGGAACGTTCGGCCGAGCGCTCATGAATGCAGAGAAACGAAGCGCCGGCGGCCCGCAGTAAAACCGTGCGCATCTGTCCGGGCAGCCCATAGGTCAAGCTCGGTGTGAGTGACGAGAGTTATCGGGAACTGACATCCTCCCAAGGACGAGAATTTCCTGCACACTCTGATGTGTTCAGCCCGTTGGACCGAAGAGGCATCTTCCGCCTCCGGCGAATGCGACCTCGGTTCGGCCGGTTCTGAAGCAATTCAGACGAATCGTTCGTACACCCCTGCCTCAATGCGTATGCGGATTGACGGCGAAGGGGGTGTACGCCTGATGGAAAGAGATCCACCATGAAGCGCACCATCGTTGTCTCCACCGTGCTGGGCTTCGGTCTCGTTGCCTCGCTGGCAGTCACATCCGCTTCGGCTGTGGCCACGCCCGATGCGGCGCCGAAGCCGGCCACCAAGGCCCCGATGACGCCCGAGGCCTACGAGGGATCGGCCGCCGACCAGGCCAACACCCGCGACTTCCTCGAGGCGGTCCTGAAGTCGGCCAAGAGCAAGCAGCAGTCCTTCGGAGCTCAGAAGACTGTGACGCTGACCTACGACGCCAGCGAGGCACCCAAGTTCGCCTCCGAGATAGCCAAGTCAGTGAAGAACTGGAACAGGTCGGTCAAGAACGTCAAGCTCAAGGCCGGCAAGGACGCCGACTTCACGTACGTCGAAGGCAACGACCCGCGTGGCTCCAACGCCGACACGGACATGCGCGGTCACGGCCGCATCCTCCTCGACTACGCGCAGAACGAGGAGTTCGACTCGACTCGAGTCACCGCCCACGAGACGGGCCACGTGCTCGGTCTCGACGACCACTACGAGGGCCCGTGCAGTGAGCTCATGTCCGGCGGCGGCCCCGGCACGTCCTGCACCAACGCGAAGCCCAACAAGCAGGAAGCCGGCGCTGTCAACCGTCTGTGGGCGCGTGGATTCGACTCGGTGGCCAAGTCGGAGCTCTTCGACGCTCGTCGCTGACAGCTAGACCTGACCTGACCGAGGGCATGCAGGAAACCCAGGAACAGCATCGTCCCCCGGGCCGGACGTGGCCCGGGGGACATCGCAAACCTGGATTCTTCTGCTGCCGCACGGTGTGCTCGGAGTCGGGTCGGAGCTCATGACCCCGTCCTGGCCCGGACGACATCCAGATGGTCCCGGCCAGGACGGACCGCTCGGGGCGGCCGGGGGCGTCGGCGGCCCCGAGCGGAACACCGTCGGTCCCGTCGTCGTGGACGCCGGCCGAGGTGCGGGGGCGACCCGGGGCGGATGCCAGTCGTCCCTGCCCACGGCAGCGGAGCGGAGCGACGCGTCGAATCCTCCGGAGGCCGACATCTCCACCGGTGAGAGGGGAGAGGAATGCGTTTCATCACGGCGAGGAAGTTCTGGATTACTGAATGCAGCCGGTCCAGCACCTCGTTGCGGCCGATCGGCTATGCCTTTCACCCTTGCGCCCTCTCCACCCCGGGCTGAGCTGAACACCACCTTCAGCCGACCCGTATGGAACAACACGCTACGTCCCTCAGCGGATCGGAGTTCCATGCGCAAGAGATCAAGCAGACGCTCGACGTTGACCAACGGAGCGCTCGCCGCCACGGCGGTCCTGACTTTGGGCGGGGGCGCTCTGGCAGCCGTCAGTGCCGATGCCTCAGCGGGAGGGGCACAGACGGCCGTTGTCGCCGATGAAAAGCAGGCCGGGAACTTCGAGCGGCACTCGACATCTGGCGTCGACTGCCCGGACGTAGGCCGAGCAATCCCCCGGATTCCCCCGGAGGCGCGGGCGGAGGTCCGGCGAGAGCTGGCCGCCCTGGACGCCGAGCCCGGCACCCGGCAGCGGGAGTTCTCTGCCCACGAATGGGAGCGCATCCTGCGAGACCCGGCTTTGGCGGAGGACCGGTTCCTGACGCCGCTGAGGAACGAACGGCTGACGATCATCCAGCGGGTTGCGTCCTTGCTCCCACGGGAGGCCGAGCCCCCGCAAGGCCTGGAGTCCCTTGCCACCTGCACGCTGCAGGCTGACAACAACGGACTTTCCGCCGACCCGGGCAGGGGTGCCATCAGTGGCAGTGAGAACGGCAACGGAGCGAGTGGCTCGGGTGCGCCGGACGACGGCAACGGCAGCGGTGACGGCAATGAGAACGGCAACGGCAACGGCAACGGTGATGGGCGGGACAACGGCAACACGAACGGAAACGAGAACGGCAACGGAGAGAGCGGCTCCGGTTCCCGGAACGACGGCAACGGCAACGGGAACGGCAACGGAAACGGAGACGGGCAGAACAACGGCAACAGCAACGGCAACGGGAACGGCAATGGGATGAACACCGGTTACGGCAGAGGCTGACGCATCGGCCCGGACCAGCAGGCCACCGTTCCGGTCCCGTCCTGCTGGTCATCCCGTTGTCCCACTCGATGGAGCCGCACGGCACCCTGGCATCGCACGCTCGCACGCCAGATGCGCAAGGCACGCCCGCCCGATGCGTGCGCTGCGTGAGCCTCGGGGGCATTGCCCGCGAGGCTCTCTCGGCGTGAGCGCACCCTGGGGGTTGCCCACCAGGCCTGCGGCACCCGGCAGTCGGCAGCCGGGCTCCCGGGGCTCCACCTGGGTGGCGGCCGCTCGGTTTCCGACGGCTGCGGCGCCCCGCCGGGACACGGTGAGCGGGTCCCGGCGGCGAAGACGGACGATGCGTGTCGGATCCACGCGGCCGTCCCTCGCCGGTGGGGCGGGGGCGGCGAGTCCACGCACCGTCTACGCCGTCCGCACGGCGTGTGCAGCCGCGGCAGTCGCAGCCAGAGCGCAGTCCAGGGGCGTGCGCGGTGCCGTCGAGGGGTGGACGGCGGACCGGTCCGACTCAGGTCGTGCGCAACGCACACAACTTGCTCGTCCCTCGATCGTCGACGACATGACCGGCGTTCCCGGGCACAGCCCAGCCCTGCCGCCTCGCATCGCTGCCGCCACCCGGTCGAGGTCAGCGTCACATTTCTGCATTTTCAAACGAAGTTGAACACGCTTGGGGTGTGCTGATCTCATCGCCGGCTCTGCAGAATCCTGTGCCTCCAGTCTTTACAGGCACGTTACCGGCGCGATACTCAAGGGCGTAGCACCTCGGCTCCACGTGTAGGTAATTGTGCGTTTGCTGCACACGTCACGTCCCCTCATGCGTCCTGGGTGCGGCGCGTCCGTCGCCCGGGGCTCGCCCACCCCCTCAGACGAGGCGAAGATGCTGATGAAACAATCACCCCTAGGCTTCAGATCACGCCTGGCGGCCACGCTGGCTGTCATTCTGGGCCTGCCGGCACTCATCCCGCTTCCGGCGCATGCCGCCGAGGACCGCAGCTGGAGCATCAGCCAGCCCCATCCCTCACCGCACGGACTCACCGCAACCGTCTCGCTGGACGGCGCCACCGGCACGCTGTCCCTGACGGTGCTCAGGGGCGGCACCACCGTGCTCGAACCCGCTCCTGTCGGACTGGTCACCGACAGCGCGGACCTGTCGTCGGGATTACACCCGCAGGGCCGGGCCGATCGCAGAGTGCGCGAGAAGTACACCGCTCTCACCGGAAAGCGGCGGGACCGGGACACGCTGATGAACGAGACACGGCTGTCCTTCACCGGCGCGCGCGAACGGCGCCTGGACCTGGTGGTCAGGGTCAGCGGAGAGGGCGTCGCCTACCGTTATGCGCTGCCCGAAGCGAAGCGGGAAGCGGTCCGTGGCGAGGCCTCGGCGTTCCAGTTGCCGGAGGGGGCGACGGCCTGGCTGACCCGCTACGAGGCGTCCCACGAGCAGCCCCACACCCGGAGCGCCGCTTCGGCGGCACCTACCGGCTCGTTCGGGTACCCCGCTCTGTACCAGGTGGGAAACTCCTACGTGCTGCTGTCGGAGTCCGGTGTCGACGGCCGCTACTCCGGCAGCAGACTGAACCACCGCTCCGGAAGCGGGCGGTACACGGTTGCCCTCGCCGACCCCGAGGTGCGGATCGACGGGCCGTCGGCCACACCCTGGCGTACCGCGGTCATCGGAAGCCTTGCCCGCGTCACCGGGTCGACGCTGACCGACGACCTCGCGCCGCCCTCCCGCGTCGAGGACACCTCGTGGATCCGGCCGGGCACAGTGGCCTGGTCCTGGCTGGCAGGTGGACGGCCGGCCCAGCGGAACCTGGAGACGCAGCAGACGTTCGTCGACTACAGCGCAGCCCACGGATGGCCTTACACCCTGGTCGACGAGGGCTGGGCGACCGAGACGTGGATGCCGGAACTCGTCGACTACGCCGCGTCGCGCGGGGTGGGCGTCCTGGCGTGGCTGCGATGGACCGATCTGGACACTCCGGCCGAACGGGAGGCGACCCTCACCAGGATGAACGAGTGGGGTGTGTCCGGACTGAAGATCGACTTCATCGGGTCCGAGGCCCAGGAGCGTCAGCGGTGGTACGACGACGTTCTCGCCGCGACGGCGGCACACAAGCTGCTCGTCACGTTTCACGGCTCCACCGTCCCCAACGGCATGCAACGGACGTGGCCTCATGTGATGACCCTGGAGGCGGTACGCGGGGCCGAGTACCGCAACGTGTCGATCGGCGACATGACGACCCTTCCCTTCACCCGCAACGTCGTGGGCTCGATGGACTACACCCCGATGGCCTTCCACCGTGGCGGCCGCGCCCTGTCGGATGCGGGGGAACTGGCCCTGGCCGTGGTGTACGAGTCCGGCTTCCAGCACTTCGCGGGATCGCTCGACGCCTACCGAAAGCGTCCCGAAGCGGAACGGTTCCTGGAACAGACACCGACGGTCTGGGACGACACCGGACTGGTGTCCGGCCGGCCGGGTGAGGCGGCGACCTTCGCCCGCCGCAGTGGGGACCGCTGGTTCCTGGGTTCGATCGCCGCGGGCGGAGGCCACGAGCAGCGGGTGCCGCTCCGGTTCCTCGGTACCGGACGCTGGCTCGTCGAGACCGTCCGTGACGGCGCCGACGGCCTGGTCCGGGAGGCTCGCCGGGCCCGCCGCGGGGACACTTTGACGGTGCCGGTCCCGGCTCACGGCGGATTCGCCGCAGTCGCCTGCCCCGCCCGTCCCGGAGTCACCAGCTGCTACCGGCCGGTCCATCGCGTGCCGCCGTCGACGCTGGCCGTCACTCCGCGCTCACCGTCCGGCTCGACGGCGCCTACCGGCGCTTCTCCGCGCAGGTGGGCGTCGACGACGAGGTGAACGGCAAGGGAAAGGTCACCTTCGGCTGATTCCCGTGGGCTGACAACACCCCGTGGGCTGACGACATCCCTGTGGAGAGCGGCGGTGTGCCCGGCCGAACTCCGGCCGGGCACACCGTTCATCAGAGCCTCTCACTCGTCCGAACGCCTGCTGTGCGCTGCCGCACGCGCCGCTGCGCCGTTGTGCCGGGACAGCCAGTCGTCCAGCGTGGTGCGACAGGTGTGATCGAGGTGTTGCAGGTTCCGCAGGTCCAGTTCGACGGTTCGCTCCTTCGGCTGCCGGTCCAGTACACCGAGGATGCGGGGGAGCTGCAGGAACGTGGCGTTGCCGGAGAGAGTCACATGAAGCGTATCCGTGCTGTTGTCGCTGTCGACCCGGACCCGGATGTCCGACATCTCCCAGGCCGTCTTCAACACCGCGAGGGTCAGTCCCGCCAGTACCCCTTCGAACATGCTGGTCGTCACGATGCCGATGGCGGTCGCCGCCAGGACCAAGGCCTCACCGCGGTGCCGGCGCCACAGGGGGCCGAGCCTCCGCCATGGTACGAGGCGCCAGCCGGAGCAGACGAGCACTCCGGCGAGCGACGCCAGCGGGATCAGACCGAGAGCCCCCGGGATGAGTGCTGTGAACAGCAGGAGCCATACGCCGTGGAGTACCCGCGACACCTTGGTGCGCGCACCGGCCTGGACGTTGGCCGAGCTGCGCACGATGACCGCCGTCATGGGCAGGGCACCCAACGCACCGCACACCGTGTTCCCCACTCCCTGGGCGAGCAGTTCCTTGTCGTAGTCGGTGGTGGGGCCGGTGTGCAGCCGGTCCACGGCCGCGGCGCCGAACAGGCTCTCCGCCGAAGCGATGACTGCGATGGCCAGCACGGTTCCGAGGGCGCCGACCTCCGCGACCCGCCCGAGTGCGTCGGCGGACGGCGGTCGGATCGCTCCTGCCAGGCCTTGGACATCCACCCGCTCGACAGGCAGCCGGAATGCTGTGGCCAAGGCAGCCGAGAGCGCCACCGCGACCAGTGCCGAGGGGACCGAACGAACACGGCGCGGCAGATGCTTCCACAGGGCCATGACCGCGATGGTGCCTGCGCCGAGACACGCCGCGGTCAGGGCGTGGGGTGAACCGGCCGTCTCGGTGAACAAGCGGGGCAGACCCGTGAGACCGGCGACGACGGAGCCGGGGGAGCGCTGATCCGCCATGGGGTAGAGCTGCCCGACGACCAGGATCAGGCCGATGCCCGCGAGCATCCCCTCGACGACTGCCAGGGAGATCGCCCGGAACCAGCGGCCCAGTCCCAAGGCACCCAGCACCAGCTGGATCACCCCGGCGGCCAGCACGAGGAATCCCAGTGCGCCGACCCCGTAGTCGTTGACGGCCTGGAGGACGAGGACCGTCAGGCCGGCCGCGGGGCCGCTCACCTGCAGGCTGCTGCCGGGCAGCAGCCCGGTGACGAGTCCTCCCACGATGCCGGTGACCAGGCCGAGTTCGGCAGGTACACCGGATGCCACGGCCACACCCACACAGAGGGGGAGGGCCACCAGAGAGACGACGACGGAAGCAGTGATGTCGGCGCGCAGATCGGCCGCCGAGCTCTGCCGTGCTCCCTGTCGCAACCGTACGCGGCACCGGCCGCAGGTGAAGGCTCTGTTCATAGCGGCAGGAACACCTTGGACTCCGGCCGGTGAACGAGCACCGAGCCCGTGGCCAACTCGTAGAACCAGCCGTGCAGCCGTAGCCGTCCGGCCGCAATGCGCCGGCTGACGGAGGGATGGCCGCGCAGACGTCCCAGCTGGCGCACCACATGTTCCTGGACCGCCGCGGAGAGGTCGGGGACGGTGGGGGTGACGGAGCTCGGGGCCGGTGAGGTCTGCGCGAGCCAGTCACGGACGGCGGGCGTGGCCGAGAGGTCCTCGTGGCGGGCCATCGCGCCCACGGCTGCGCAGTGGGAGTGACCACAGACCACGATGTCCGGGACCCGGAGCACAGCTACGGCGTACTCGACCGTGGCCGCCTCGCACGACGGCCGGTCCGGTCGGTGGCCGGGGACGATCCCGCCGACGGTGCGAAGCTCGAAGAGTTCGCCGGGGCGGGCGCCGGTGATGAGGGCCGGCACGACGCGGGAGTCGGAGCAGCTGATGAACAGAGCCCGCGGAGCTTGCCCGTTCGTCAGCCGGGTGAACGACCCGGGGTCGGTGGCGACGTGTCTGCGGAAGGCTCGGACGTTCTTCACGAACGTGTGCATGAGGTTCCTCCAGCGCGGCCGGTGACGGCCGAGCGGCAGGGGATGAGGTGAGGGCGAGGTGACGTGGTGGGCGCTGGGCGGTGGCGGGTGTTCCGGCGTTCCCGGTGGAGACGTCGTTGCCGCGAAGCGCTCGCCGACACGTGATGAGAGGGCGGTTGCGGAGCTTCGCAGCCGGTTCGTGGCGCTGGGGGAGCCGACAGCGGGTGCCGCCCGAGCAGGTGCGCGAAGTGTTACCTGAGCAACGGACCGGCAGCGCGGGGTCCGGGACGATCGGACGTGTCGACGAGCCGCGCCGCGCCGTGCGTATCGATCCTGCGGGGCGGGTGCGCAGGGCAGTGGCCCGTGCATGCGGGCACGAACTCGCCCGGGGGAAGGGGATGTGGGTGGTGACGTATGCCGCCTGCTGTGCGTCGAGCTGTAGGTCCTGGAGGCGGCACCCGGGCTCTGCGCTCTTCTCCTGGGCTTTCCGGTTGAGTCATGCCTGTCCCTTACTGTCCAGTACATGCTGCCGGAGCCGCAGCTTAGGCAGGCGCCTCCGAGGATGGAAGTCCGATCAGCCCCAGGGGCAACAGCAGTTGCACTATGACGCGAAAGCAGCTGTCGGGGGCCGCGTCAGCAGGCTGAGGGCCCGCCCCGCCGCACCGGCGGTGGTCGTGCATCTGCTGCTCCGGCGAGGCCGCCGCCGAACTCCTCAGCGCTGCTCGCGAGGTGTCCGGTGCCGACGGCAGCCGCGTTGCCTCGTCGGCACCGGATCCTCCTCGTCTGTCGCTCCGGAGCCTCTCCAACAAAATCCAACACGATGGATTTCCGGCCTTGTTGTCGAGTGGCGCGGATTTCTGGGCGTGAACGCTTGACGTGAGATCGGAATCCCGAGTCTCATGTGGGATAGCCTGTTGGATCCCGTTTGATTCTGATTGATCGTTTCAGTCGGGCGATCGACGATCAGCAGTGGTCCCCAGGCGATCCGTTGCTCACGCGCCGGGGAACGCGCGTGACCGAGCCATGGGAGCTGTTCGTGCAGAAGTCCACGGTGAGAACCCGGGTGGCGGGTATGGGGACCGCGCTTTCGCTCCTTGCTTCCCTCGGCGCTGCCGGGCTTGCCGGTCTGGGGGCCCAGCTCGCCGTGGCCCCGCCGGCCGCGGCCGTCGAGGACGGGCTGGCGCTGACCCCGCCCATGGGCTTCAACAACTGGAACTCCACCAACTGCCGTTCGGAGTTCAATGAGGAGATGGTGAAGGGCATCGCGGACCTCTTCGTCTCCAAGGGGCTGAAAGAGGCCGGATACCAGTACGTCAACATCGACGACTGCTGGGCCAAGAGCGCCCGCGACGGCAACGGGAACCTGGTGCCCGATCCCGTGCGCTTCCCCCACGGCATCAAGGCACTGGCCGACTATGTGCACGCCAGAGGGCTGAAGTTCGGCCTCTACACCAGCGCCGGAACCAAGACCTGCGCCCGGAACGGATTCCCCGGCGCCCTCGGCCACGAGCAGCAGGACGCACGGCTCTTCGCCTCGTGGGGTGTGGACTACCTCAAGTACGACAACTGCAACAACCAGGGGGTCGACGCCAGGGCTCGCTACCGCAAGATGCGGGACGCGCTCCGGGACACGGGGCGCCCGATCGTGTTCAGCGTGTGCGAGTGGGGCGAGAACAAGCCCTGGGAGTGGGCGGCCGATGTGGGTCACCTGTGGCGCACCACAGGTGACATCACCGACAAGTGGGCGAGCATGCTCTCCATCACCAAGAAGAATCAGGCCCTCGCCGAATACGCCGGCCCGGGCCACTGGAACGACCCGGACATGCTCGAAGTCGGCAACGGCGGCATGACGGCCACGGAGTACCGCAGTCACTTCAGCCTGTGGTCGGTGATGGCGGCACCGCTGCTGATCGGAACGGACCTGCGCAAGGCCTCCGCGGAGACCTTCGACATCCTCACCAACCGGGACGTCATCGCCGTCGACCAGGACCCCCTCGGCAAGCAGGGAACCGTTGTCTCCTCCGAAGGCGGCAGGACCGTCTACTCGAAACCGCTCGCCAACGGCGACCGGGCGGTGGTGCTGTTCAACGAGACGAAGGAACCCGCCACTGTGACGACCAGCGCGAGGGCCATCGGACTGCCCGAGGCCTCCTCGTACGCCCTGCGCGATCTGTGGAGCAAGGAGGGCAGTACCTCGCAGGGCACGATCAGCGCGTCCGTTCCCTCCCACGGCGTAGTGATGTACCGGGTTGCCCGGGACGGCGGCCTCGGCACACCGCCCGCTGGTACGTCGGAGCTCAGTGCTCTGGTCCCCACGAGCGTCACCAATGGCTGGGGGCCGGTCGAGACCGACACCAGCAACGGCGAGCGGGCTCCGGGCGACGGCGGCCCCATCACCATTCAGGGAGCCTCCTACCCGCGCGGCCTGGGTGTCCATGCCCCCAGCGAGGTCACCTACCACCTCGGGGGACGGTGCTCCAGGCTGACGGTCGACGTCGGCATCGATGACGAGAGCTCCACCCGCGGGACAGCCGTCTTCCGGGTGCTCCGCGACTCCACGAAGGTCGCGGACAGCGGACTGCTCACCACCGACGACCCGGCCGAACGGCTGACCGCGGACCTGTCCGGAGGTTCCGTACTCCGACTCGTGGTCACGGACGGCGGGGACGGCAGGACATCCGACCACGCCGACTGGGCCGCCCCCCGGATCACCTGCGCATGACCCGCGCTGTCGTGCGAAGCCGCCTTGCGCCAGTGCGTTCCGTCGGTGCCACCCGTCGTCGCCGGAGCAGGAAGCATCGGCACTCCGGCCCCGACCTCCGAACCGCTGCCCCGGCCCTCCAGCTGCCCCCGGGGCCGGGGCAGCCCCCTCCCTGGGATCGCGCCCGCGACCGTAGGACCCTTCGTCGGTCGAATCCGTCGATGACATTTCGTCGTCGGGTGAGCCGGAGCCTGCGATCTACGCGTCAGGCGTCGTTGCGTTCACCGAAGCCCCTGCCCCGGGTGACCGGGGGTGCGGGAGCAGTACGGCCGTGCTGTGCCCCGACGCCGAGCGAGGATCGGGTGGTGCCCGGGGTGCCGTCGGCCGGTCCGGGAGACCGGAAGGGGCCGTGCGGGCATCGTCGTCCATCTGCAGCGTGACGAGTGGTGATCGGCCACGTGTGAGGCTCCTTGGTGGTTGGTGGTTGGTGGTTGGGAGAGCAAGGTGAGCCGGAGTCGGCCCGGCCCCCGCGGGGCCCGGGCCGACTCCAGGGCAGAGACGGTGTTCAGGCCGTCATGTCGTCATGGATGGAGCACTCCCCGGCAGGGACAGGGCAAGGGGACCGGAGAAGTGCTCCTTCACGGGTCTCGGTCGGGCATCCTCCTTCGGCCGTTGGGGCTCTCGAAGCGGGGGACTGGTGGAAGGCCGCAGCATCCCGTCGCTTTGCCAATGCTTTACCTCAATGTCGCGAACCTGCCCTCTGCACCCGCCCGACCCCCGCGTCGCCGACGCCCCGCCCCGGTTTCCGCCGCGGCCGGCCCATGCGGCATGCTGGTGCCCAGCAGGGGTTCCGCAGGTTGGGTAGGCAAGGGGAACCGCGGAAGTCGTCCCTGCGGTGTGTGACGGCCCGCGCTTCGGCCGTCCGTCGGTCCCGTGAGCGAACGGCCGGCGAAACAAGGCATCGAGCCGTCGTTGCCTCCACCCCCGAAGTGTCCTCGGGCCAGTCGTTCCGAATCCGGTCCCGGGACGCGTTCGTACCCACGTGAAGCAGGAACTTCATGGCAACTCGCCCCAACCATGCATCCGTCACCGTGCTTTCCGATGCGGAACTGACGGATCCGATACGCCGCGGTGAGCCCGCGGATGCCGAACTCGCCGAGCTCTACCGGCGCCACCGGAGCCCGGTCCGCGCCTTCGCCGGAACCTGCAGCCGGGACCCCCACACCGCCGAGGACCTCACCTCCGAGGCGTTCGTGCAGACCATCCATGCCGTGCAGCGGGGCGGTGGTCCCGCAGGAACCTGGCGTCCCTACCTGCTCACGGTCGTGCGGCGCACCGCCATCGACTGGGCCGACACGAGACGGCGGGGCGAACTCACCGACGATGTCGAGAGCCACGCCCGGAACGTCGCACCGGTCGACGACGGTGAACAGTTCGTGCTGCGCCGCGAGGACGAGGATCTGGTGGTCCGGAGCTTCCGGACCCTGCCCGAACGGTGGCAGGCCGTGCTCTGGCACACCCTTGTCGAGCGGGAGCCGGCGTCCAGCGTGGGCGCCATGATGGGTCTCAGCGCAAGCGGTGTGGGGTCCTTGGTCGAGCGCGCGCGGGAAGGCCTGCGCGAGGCATATCTGAGTGTCCATGCGCACCGGGGTGAGGGCAGCGAGGAATGCCGGCACTACGGCAGGCAGTTGGCGACCACGGTCCGGCGGCCGGAGCGGCGGCCGGGCAAGGATCTGACGCGCCATCTGGAGCAGTGCGACGAGTGCCGCCGAGCCCACGTCGACCTGGTCGAACTCAACAGCCGCCTGCGGGCCGTGCTGCCGGGCGCCGTCCTTCTCTGGGGCGGCACCGCCTACCCGGAGACGCGGGAGGCCGGTTGTGCTGCAGGCGGCGCGGAGGGGCAGGCTCCGCAGGTCTCTTCAGCGGTGCCGACCGGAGCCGGACCCGGCGGAACAGCGGACTCCACGCTCTTCTCGCTGCCCCGGCGCGCGGGTGCCCTGGCGGCCTTGGTGGCCGTGACGGCCGGCGGGTACCTGCTGCTGCCCGGTGAGCCGGGCGCCGAGCCGCCGCTGGCTGTGCGGACACCCACCACCTCGGGACCTCGCGGGACGGTGCCGCAGACGCCGCCCGATTCCCGGCCTTCACCGCGTCGGACGGCCCCGACGCCCCGGCACCCGTCCGGGACCCCTTCGTCGGGCCCGGTGACATCACCCGCTCCCACACCAACAAAAGCACCCACACCGGTCCCGGCCGGGAAGGAGAACCCACCTCCCGGCCCCGCCGGGCGTACCAGGCTGCGCATCGACTCCACAGGACGATGCATGGAGATCCCGGCCGCCGTGCCCACCGCGGGGGCCCGCCCGCAGGAGGCCGGGTGCGACGGGAGCGCGGCGCAGGCATGGGATGTCGTCCCCGCCGGTGGCGGCCGACGGGTGCTGTTGCGCAACGCGGCGACCCGTAAGTGTCTGCGCTACACCGGCACCCGGCGGGACCGTGCCCCGGTCGACCAGCAGATGTGCGACGGCGGTGACGGCCGGCAGGTCTGGAGGCTGGGAGTGAACCGCAGTAAGGGCACCGTCGCGTTCACCGACGGCAGCGCCACGATGTACCTGGGCCTGAACGACTGGGCGCAGGCCGGCCAAGGCAAACCCCATGGACCCGAGATGGGAACACTGCACCACTATTACGGGTCACCTTCACTGCACTTCCGTCATGACGGTGATGTCGATGACCTGATTCCTGGATGACACCGGCGGGGCGCGGGAGCCTCGTCCGTGTCCCCGCCCGCGGGAACGGTGTTCGCTCGTCTTCAGGAGGAAGCGAACACCGTCCTGCCGCGGCCCTACTGGTGTCTGCCGGCCGTTCGGCGGCATTCACCCGCTCGGATCCGTCGCGCGAGGGACAGAGCCTTGTCGACCGACGGGAGCGAGCTCCTGCGCATCTCCCGGTAGGCGGTGTCGTTCCACCAGCCGAGCAGCTTCTCCGGAAGCTGAGCACGGAGCTGGTGGTCGAGATCGGACAGATCCGACTCGACCTGACCGCAGAAGGTGCACTGAGCCTGATGGCTGTCGGACCAGTGCTCCGATGCGCCGACGGGATGCAGACTGCGGCCCTGGGCGTACACCAGGCACGGCAGCCGGTTCTCGACCTTCCGTCGATAGGCGGCCAAGTAGGCGTCCCGGAGCGCCCCCCGCGCCCGGTCGCTGAACAATGGCGCCTTTTCCTTCGGGACTCCGAGGACCTTTCCCAGCACGGCGGGATCGTCGCACTCGATGACGGAGTGCCACAGTGCGGTCCGCCAGCGCATCGGCAGGTGCGTATAGGCGTCGGAGAGTGCGACGCGGGCCTCGATGGGCCAGGTGCCCCCGCTCGCCGCCCATTGCCGGAACTCGGTGGTGATACCCGGTGAGACGGTGTCCTGCGCCCATACCCGCATCGCAACGGTCCGTGCGGTGGCGAGCAGCTGGATGCGCCACACCATGAAGACGTCGGTTCCCCGTTCGGTCGCCTGGTACGCCCGACGGAACGTCTCCTCGGTCGCCCACTCCACGGGGCCGGGTTCGGTCAGGCAGGTGCGGAGATAGCTGTGGACCGCCGTGTAGTGCCGCTCGACGAGGACGGTGAGGGCGCCCGGATGGCCACGACGTATGTACTGGCCCACGGTGCTGTCGCTCGTACCGGACCACTGCCGACGGCGTTCCAGCCGCCGGACGATTCTGCTGGGGGCGGCCCGCGAGGAGGCGGACCGGGGCAGCGCGCCGGTCAGCGCGGCCAGCGGCGCCAGACGCCTCAGCGCCTCGTAGGCGGCCGGAGGCCACGGGATGGCCGCGGTCAAGGCGTCGGCCCTTCGCGCTCGACGCACACGAGTGGTCACAGAGTGCATGGAGGGTTTGTCCTTATAGACGGGTGGTGTGAGACCGGACGGTGATGCCGTTTCCGTACCGGCAGGTCCCGCTGTGCTGTCGGTGCCGACGAGGAAGGGGCAACGCCCCGGCTGGGGGCGGTGGGGCGCTGCCCCGGTCCTGTTGCGGCGCCCGGTGCACGGGAGGGTTCCCGGGCGCCGGGCGGGCCGTGGGCCTCGTCGGTCGTGCGTCGCCGAGATCGACGGCACATGAGCTGCGGCTATCGGTGCCCGGTCCGTCCGTCGTCCACAGCGGCCGGGATCCGTGCCTGTGACACGCCACCAGGCCCATGGGGGGCGAGGGGCGGCGGGGCCTCCCCTCCGGCGCCGGCAGCCCGGAACGGTGCTCGCGTCTCGGGACCCTGCGGTGCGGTGATCGCCGGGATCTGCCGGGCCGGCTCCGTCTTCTCCTCGCTGCTTCCGTTGGAGACGGCGGACCAGGCGCGCAGGCGATGGCTGGCGGCCTCGGCCAGGCTCACGGGGCCATTGCGCTTGGCGGCCAGACGGCTTGCTTCCCTGCCGAGTGAGGAGATGTCCTCCCAGCGGAGCAGCAACACCACCTGCAGTTCCGCCATGTTGTCCGGAAGAGCTTGCAGGGCGGGGTTGCCGTGGTCGCTCATCGGGCTTCCTTCCCGCCGTTCCCGAAAGGGCTGGGCGGCAGGACCGGTCGAGGCCGAAGGGTGTCGGCAACCCGGGCCCGGGTGCTGCGGACGCGGGAGCCCCGGGCGCCCGTGACGGCGGACGGCAACACGGCGGTGACCGGATCGGCCTGGGGCCCGCAGGCCGGGATGGTGTGAGTGCGCCCGCTCGGCGGGCTCGGCCGCCGGGACGCTCCCGGCCTGTCTGTCGTGGCCGGCTCCCCGGCGATCGGGGGTGCCTCTCCGCGGTAGGTCTGGGGGATGTGCACGGGATACTGCTCTCGTTCGTGGGCCGAGGGGGCCTGTTGGGGGTTCGGGCGGTGCCCCCGCTCGGTGTGAGCGGGGGCACTGCGGGGAGTGCGACCTCCGGAACCGCGTGACGCAGTCGCCTCCTGCCGGCTCCTCGTAGTTGGTGGGTTGTCACGGGGAAGGACCCGCGCAGGCGGCGGACATCCCGGTGCTTTGCCAACGCTTTACGTTCGGCCGTGGGATTTGGCCCACCGGAGCCAACGGCGGTACTGTCCGCCCCGCGACCTCCCAACTCCCGTACGACCGCAGTCCCTTCGCACCGGCTCCGCAGGGAGAACACGTGCCAAGGAACCGACACAAGCTGCCGCGCAAGACGGCCATCCCGGTCACGCTCGCCGTGGTGGCGGCACTGGGGTGGACCTCGATCGGCATGCCCGGCTGGGCGAACGAGGAGCCCCGTCAACCGTCCGCGGGCTCCGCACCGTCCTCCGCCGCGGCCCCGCCCGTGGCCTGCGATGACCAGGACAGTCCGAAGAAGGGCTGGTACCAGGCCGTCTACGTGCACACGGCCGGCAAGGACAACTCCGCCAAGGCCGTACCGCACATCCAGCGCGTCATGTGGAACTCCGACCAGATCTTCGAAGCAAGCGCCAAGCGCTTCGGCCAGGGCGACAGCAGACGCCTGCGCTTCGTCCAGGACAAGAACTGCCGTATCGACGTCATGTCCGTCGCCGTCGAAGGGCTCCCCGCGCGTCCGTCCTTCGGCGCCACGCGGATGAAGGCTCAAGCCGCCGTCGCGGCGGTGATGCGCAAGGCCGACCGGGCCAGTCGGGAGCGCTTCAAGCGAACCCGGCCTGTCTACTTCTACGACAACGGTGCCCGAGGCTGCGGAGTGTCCACCATATTCAAACCGAAGGGACGTGCCGACCTCCACACGGGCCGGGCGGCGGTCTCCTGGGGCTGCGCGACCGTGCCCGCCGTGACGCACGAGCTGATTCACCAATTCGGCGTGAGCCACTGCAACAACAAGCGTGACCAGGGCGGTGACCCCATCTGCCGCGGGTACGACAGGACCCCCCGTTGTAACGACACCATGGCCACTGTCGTCCTGGACTGTGCCAAGGACGAGTTCCACTACTTCCACCCGCGCCCCGCATCGGGCAGTCCGCTGGCCCGGAACCCCAAGGAGAATGTCGCCAACAGCCCGTATCTGATCACTGACCAGCCCGTGCGGCCGCTGAAGATGCGACTGGCCAACAAGGCCGGCGGGAAGTGCCTCACCGCGGACGGTTCCGGGGTCGTGCAGAGCACCTGTGGGACCGGTGCCGAACAGTCCTGGAGCCGTGCCATCGACAAGGAGGGGTACTTCACCTTCACGGTGAAGGGCAAGTGCCTGACCGCTCCGTCGGGTGACCGCGCAGCGGTCACGTTCGCCGTGTGCAAGGCGGGCGACGGGCGTCAGCAGTGGTGGATGCCCTCGGGGCGTGGGTCCTCGGCGGACCGCTACGAGATGGTGAACCATGAGACGGGGCGGAAGCTCAAGGCCGGTGGCCGGAGCAACTCCAAGGGCGCCTCGCCGGTCGTCACCGCCCGGGGAGGGGCCAGCGGGTTCGGCATGCAGATCGCAGAGTGACGGCGGCTCCCCGGCCTGTCGCGTCACGGAGCGTGAGTACTGCGTGTGACGGGCCCGGGGCGCGTGCCGGCCGGCCCCCGCCGTGGGACGTGCGGATGATGTCCCGCCACGAAGCGGTGCGTGCGCCGTAGCGCAGGCGGACGAGTCCGTGGTCCACGGCGGTGACGCACGCCGGCCCGGGAGGCTCCGGTCTCCCGGGCCGGTGAGCCGTACCTCACCTGCCCGGAGCCCTCGGGATATCGCATACGATGCATGTATGGGGCAGAAGGAGTGGGCAGCGCGGTTGCCGGTGGCGAAGAGCAAGGCGGAGCTTGTCTACGACAACCTCCACACCGCCATCGTCGGAGGAGCTCTCCGCCCGGGCGAACGCATCAACATGGACGAACTCGCGAGGAACCTGGGGGTCAGCAAGATCCCCATTCGTGAAGCCGTCAAGCGGCTGCAGTCCGAGGGACTGGTGGTCTCCCGGGTCCATTCCGGAGTGATGGTGGCCGAAATCGACCAGAAGGAGATCCACGGAGTCTTCCTGGCGCGGGAGGCGATCGAGGGCCTGGTCGGCAGGCTGGCCGTGGACAACGTCTCCGCGAAACTGCTCGCCGATCTCCAACGGGTGCAGCGGTCCATGCGGAAGCAGTTGGACAAGGGGGAGGTGGAAAGCCTCCCGGAGCTGAACGCCGACTTCCACCGGATTCTCGCGGAGGCCAGCGGCTACCGCATCCTCGTGGAGCTGACCGAACAACTGCTGCTCACCGTACGCCGGTACCGCCTTGTCTCCCCGACGGACGAACAAGCCTGGTGGACGGTGGTCGACGAGCATGATGCGATCATCGAGGCGCTCCGCGGGAGCGATGCCGAGGGGGTGGCGGAGGCCGTTCGCGCGCACACCGTCTCTCAGGCGAGCCGCGAGGGCACGAGCAGCGAGTAGCCCCTGTCCGGCCGTTCCGTGGGCCGGCGAGACCGGGCCTCCGCCTCCTCGCCGCCCCATCGGGCTCGGCCGGAGGTGTCCGGTGCGGGGAAGAAGCTCTCCGGCTTACGGCCCGGCGGTGCCCCACTGCACTGCGATGCTCTCCCAACTGCCGGGGAAGGCGCCGCACTGTACGCAGTCCCGCCCCTGCTCGATGAAGACCGGCCGGAGCGGACCTGGCTCGCCGTCCGCTCCTCGGCCGGCTCGGTCACGACTCGGGCGGCGTGCGCTGTGAGGGGAGCGCGGGCGGCGGCGAGAGCGGAGGCAGCCCCATCTGCTGCCGGTGGCCGTCCCGGAGCAGGCTCGCCGGGCTGACCACGGACGCGCCGGCGTCCAGCACCCATTCGGAGCCGGTGAGCATGAACGCCTCGGGGGAGGCCGCGTAGGCCACGGCCCCCGCGATGTGCTCGGGGCTGCCCAGGGCGCGGACCGGATTGCTTTCGCGCAGTCGGTTCAGATCCGCCGCCCCGGCCAGCCGTGACTCGGTGGCCGGTGTGCGCACCCACCCGGGCGAGACGGTGACGAACGATATGCCGTGGCGGCCGTAGTCGACGGCGAGCTGACGGATCAGCGCGGCTACGGCGCCCTTGGCGGCCGCGTAGGCGGGGAGTCCAGGGGCCGCCGTGCGGTGCAGCACCGAGCCGATGGCGACCACTGCGCCCGACTCGGCCTCGATCATCGAGGGCAGCACTTCCCGCACGCAGAGGAAGACCGAGGTGAGGTTGGCCGTCAGGACGGCGTTCCAGTCCTCCTCGGAGGTGGAGTGCAGCGGGCCACCCCGCGTGACTCCCGCGCACAGGACGAGGACGTCGATTCCGCCGTGGTTCTCGACGACCTTCCGGACGGCCCGGGCCACCGCGTGAGCCTCTGTCACATCGGCGTGGTGGAAGGTGACCCCCGGCAGCTCGGGGTCGGTGAGATCCAGCCCGGCGACCTGGCAGCCGTCGGCTGCCAGGCGGGCTGCGACGGCGCGGCCGATACCGCCGGCCGCACCGGTGACCAGGGCTGTTCGCGTCATGGTGGAGGCACCTTTCGTGTGCGCGTCGGCGCGGGGTTGAAGAGTGACAAGAAAAGTATACGATCTACTAAATTTACTGGGAAGAAGCCTACGGAGGTTCTGTGCTTCCCACTGATCTCATATCTGCCCTGCGAACGCGCAGGCTGCTGGCCATCGTCCGGGGGAGTGACCCCCGCACGGCGCTCTCCACGGTCATCACCCTCGTCGAGGAGGGGATCGACGTCGTCGAGGTCTCGCTCACCTGCGCCGATGCCCTGGGAGTCATCGAAAGAGCCCGTGAGCATCTCGGACCCGACGCCGCGCTCGGCGCGGGCACCGTGGTGACGCCACGTCAGGCACATCTGGCAGCCGAGGCGGGAGCGGCCTTCGTCGTGACTCCCGGGGTGACGGACGCCGTTGCGGAAGCGCGAGATCTGGGCATGCCCGTCCTCGCGGGCGCGGTGACACCGACGGAGGTGGCGTCCGCTGTCGACGAGGGTGCCACCGCGGTCAAGCTCTTCCCCGCAAGCCTGGGAGGTGTTTCCCACCTGAGGGCCCTGCGGGACCCTTTCCCCGAAGTCCCCTTCGTTCCGGTCGGCGGTGTGGACGCCCGCACCGCCCGGGAGTATCTGGCGGCCGGAGCCACCGCCGTCGGTGTGGGCGGCCCCCTGGTCGGTGACGCGGCATCGGGCGGCAGCCCGGCCGGATTCGGCCGACGGATCGCCGAGTTCCGAGCCCTCGCCCAGGAGGTGGCATCGTGATCGAGGTCCTGACGTTCGGCGAGGCCATGGCGGCCCTGCGTGCGGAACAGCCCCTGATGCTCGGTGGCTCGCTACGGCTGTCGGTCGCCGGAGCCGAGGCCAATGTGGCGATCGGCCTCGCCCGGCTCGGCCATGCGGTCCGCTGGGTGGGGCTCACCGGCGACGACGAATTCGGCCGGCTGGTAGTGCGCACCCTGCGTGCCGAAGGCGTCGACATCTCCCACGCCGTCACCACCGAGGCGGGCCCCACCGGGTTGGTGGTGTTCGAACCCCGGGTTGCCGACCTGGTGCGAGTGGCCTACTTCCGCACCGGCTCGGCCGGTTCGCGCCTCGCCCCCGTCCATCTCGACGCGGCACTCTCCGAAGGGGCGCGCATACTCCACCTCACCGGTGTCACCCCCGCGCTCGGCCCCGGGCCGGCCCGTGCTGTGCATTCGGCCCTCCGGGACGCCGGTCGGCAGGGAATGACCGTGTGTCTGGATGTCAACTACCGGGGAAAGCTGTGGTCCCGGGCGGAGGCGGCGCGAGTACTGCGCCCCCTCGTCCCCCATGTGGATGTCCTGGTGGCCTCCGACGACGAGCTGGCCGTGGTCGCTCCCGCCGGGGCCGCGACGGAGGCCGCACGGATCGAAGCCCTGCTCTCTCGTGGGGTGGGCGAAGTCGTCGTCAAGCGCGGATCCGTCGGCGCCGACGTGTTCACCGGCGCCGGGACCATCACGCGCGACGCGGTCGCTGTCCCGGTCCGGGACACCGTGGGCGCGGGAGACGCCTTTGTCGCCGGCTACCTGTCCGGCGTGCTGGACGGCGGTCCGGTCGAACTGCGGCTCGACCGGGCCGTCACCGCCGGTGCGTTCGCCGTTGCCACGGTCGGGGACTGGGAGGGCCTGCCCGGCCACCACGAACTCGACCTGCTGCGGGCCGAGCCCGGCAGCACCTTCCGATGAGCGGGCCGGGAGGGAGGGATGTGAGAGCCGGAGCGTGGCGTGTCCGGAGCCGGGACCGGTACCACCTCGCCGAAGGGGCGCGCTGGCACGAGGACTCCCTGATCTTCGTCGACCTCTTACGGGGCGTGCTGTACCAGGACGATGCCCCGCCGGGCGACCGGCCGCGTCGACTGCTCAGCCTCGGGGTGCCGTTGGGCGCGGTGGCGCCGGTCGCCGGACGCCCGGGGGAGTGGATCGCCGCTGCAGGTACCGGTATCGCCCTGGTGGGCCCCGGTGAACCCCCGCGCTGGCTGTCCAGGCCCGAGGAGCGGGCGCCGGTACGCATGAGGATGAACGACGCCGCATGCGATCCCCATGGACGTTTCTGGGCCGGAAGCATGGAAGTGACCGGCGCCCGGGGGGCGGGGTCGCTGTACCGGGTGGACCACGACGGCGGTGTTCAGTGCGTGCTGAGCGGCCTGACCGTACCCAACGGGCCGGCATTCACCCCGTGCGGCACGGTCATGTACCTCGCGGACAGCGCGCGGAGAGTCATCCACCGATTCCCCGTCGAGCCGGCATCCGGTGAACTGGGCCAGGGGGAGGTCTTCGCGAGGTTCAGTGCGGACGAGGGGCGTCCCGACGGCATGACCGTCGATGACGAGGGGCACCTGTGGGTCGCGCTCTGGGGTGGGGCCCAGGTGCGTCGCTACGCCCCGCGTGGCAGCCCGGTGCTTCTGGAGAGACTGCCCACCCGCCAGCCGACCAGTGTCGCCCTCGGCGGCGGGTGCGTCTTCGTGACGACGGCCCGTCACCGGATGGATCCGCCCGACCCCCTCGCCGGTGCCGTGCTCGTGCGGCCGTGTGCGATGACGGCGCAGCCCGCCTATGCCTTCGGCCCCCGAGGGGGCGGCAGTGAGATCTCGCTGCGCTGATGAGTCATCAGAAGACTTCTCGGTACCGACCTCTAGCCTTCATTTCGTATATCGCATACCTTCTTTCTCGCCCCCCTCATCTCTCCCCTGAAGGCTGTGACCCACGGATGAGTTCTCCAGTAGTGACCGACACCGGTCCGAAGCAGTCGGCGGACAGCCGGCGGACGATGGTGGCGAGCACCATCGGCACCGTTATGGAGTGGTACGACTTCAACCTCTACGGGCTCGCCTCCGCGCTGGTGTTCGGGCCGCTGTTCTTCGGCTCCTCCTCCACGGGCGGGACCCTGGCCGCGTTCGCCACTTTTGCCGTCGGCTTCGCCGCGCGGCCCATCGGCGGCATACTCTTCGGCCACCTCGGCGACCGCGTCGGCCGCAAGTACGTCCTGCTGGCCACGATGATGGTGATGGGTGTGGCGACCACTCTCGTCGGCCTCCTGCCGACTCATGCGGAAGTCGGCATATGGGCCCCGATACTGCTGATCACCCTGAGAATCTGTCAGGGAATCGCGGCGGGCGGCGAGTTCGCCGGCGCCACCCTGCTGACCGTGGAGAACGCGCCACCGGGCAAGCGCGGCCTGTACGGGGCGATCCCGGCCATGGGAACCGGAGCCGGATTCGTCCTGGCGAGCGCCGTGTTCGGCCTGGTGTCCATGATGCCCGACAGTGCCTTCATGGCATGGGGCTGGCGCATTCCGTTCCTGCTGAGCGCAGCCCTGGTGCTGTTCGGGCTGTGGGTCCGGCACGGCATCGACGAAACCCCGGTCTTCTCCGATCTCGACGGAAGCGGCCGGACCGTACGCTTTCCGCTCCTGGTCACGATCAAGGAGCAGCCGGGGGCGGTCCTGCGCACACTCGGTATCACCGTGTCCGGCTTCGTCTGGGGCTACCTCATCCAGGCGTTCTCGCTGTCCTATGCCACGCAGACCCTGTCCCTTCCGAAGTCGACCATGTTGTGGGCCATCGCGCTGGCCTCGGCGCTGGAGATCGTCGCCATCCCCTTCTGGGGCTGGCTGTCCGACCGGATCGGCCGCCGGGTCATGGTCTCCATCGGTCTGGGCTTCACCATCGTCTACGTCTTCCCGTTCTTCCGGCTGCTGGAGACCAAGAGCACACCACTGGTCTTCCTGGCCATGGTGCTCGCCATCCCGTTCGCCAAGGACATGGTCTTCGGCCCGCAGGCGGCGCTGGTGGCCGAGCAGTTCGACACCCGCGTCCGCTACAGCGGGATCAGTGTCGGGCGGGAGTTCGGCGGGGCGATCTTCGGCGGCACAGCACCCTTCATCGGTACCGCTCTCCTGGCGGGGTCCCACTCCACCAGCCCCATCGCCCTCTACGTCGTAGCGGCCTGTCTGATCACGGCCATCGCGGTGTTCACGGGCCGGGAGACCGCCCGCGACAACATCCCGCACACACAACCGAGCTGACCCGCGCCCGCACGGCCCCCGTTCCGCGACCGACTGGAGAAAAGTGAGCAGCACGCCCTTGCGCATCGCCAAGATCGAGGCGGTGGCCCTCTCGGCCTGCTTCGACGACCTGTACGACTCCCCTGACGATGTGCCCGACTGGCTGCGCTACCCCGCATCCAGCCACCTGGTCCTGCCCCGCCGCGGCCAGTACGCCACCCTGGTGAAGGTCCACGCCGAGGACGGCACCGTGGGCATCGGCGAATGCTACGGACTGCCCTCGCCCCAGGTGACGGCCACCGTCGTCGCCTCCGTCCTCGAGCCCCTGCTGGTGGGCGAGGACGCCCTGGCCACCACCGCCGTGTGGGAACGTCTCTACCAGGGCCAGGCGGCGGGCGGACACAACCGCGGCTTCTACCTCGAGGCCATGGCCGGCATCGACCTCGCCCTGTGGGATCTGCGCGGGAAACACGCGGGCGTGCCCGTTCACCGGCTCCTCGGCGGCCCGGTCCGCGACCGTGTCGATTGCTATGCGAGTCCCGTGGCTCTTCATGCGGACCCGGACGCCTCCGCGCGCCAGGCTCTCGGTTACGTCGCGGAAGGATTCAACGCCCTCAAGGTCAAGATCGGCCGGGGCGAGCGCGTCGACCGGGCCCATCTGAGCGCCGTGCGCGCAGCCGTGGGCGACGACATCGAGATCCTCACCGATGTCAACTGCGCCTACGACCTGGACGAGGCGACCCGGGTCGGTGCCGTCCTCGCGGACCTCGGGATCTCATGGTTCGAGGAGCCGCTCCAGGTCGACGATCTGGCCAACCTGGCCGAGCTGCGGCGCCGCACCGGACTGACCGTTGTCAACGGCGAAACCCACTTCACCCGCTTCGATCTGCGCGACTCCCTGCTCCACGGTGCGATCGACGTCTTCATGCCCAACGTCGCCCGCAGTGGTGGGATCACCGAGGCCACCCGGCTGGCGGCGCTCGCCTCGGCGTTCCATGTCGACATCGCTCCGCACGGTGTGGGCTCGGGAATCAGCCTCTGCGCGGCCCTCCACTTGTGCGCGGCCACTCCCAACTTGCGCACGTACGAGTACAACCGGCTCCCCAACCCGATCCGCGAGCGGATCCTGCGCAACCCGCCCGAGTTCCGCGCCGGTGCACTGACTGTCCCTCAGGGGCCCGGCCTCGGCTTCGTCCTGGACGAGGACGCCGTCGACCGGTACACCGTCGCCGTGTTCTGACACCCCTCACCCACTGGAGGTACACCATGCACTCTCCAGAGCCGCGCCGCGTCGGCAGAAGATCCCTTCTGGCCGGCGCGGCTGCCGCGGGCACGTTGGCAGCTCTGCCGTTACTCAGACCATCCACCGCCTCTGCCGCCACGTCCGGCGAGTACGTACTCCGGTTCGATGAGCGCAAGCAGACCATCCTGGGCCTCGGATTCGAGATCCAGTCGGACTCCATAGGCTCCGACAACCAGGGCCTGCCCGACAGGGTCAGTGGCGTTCCCTACGACCTCACCCCGAGCGAACGCGACCGCTTCTACCGGCAGATGCTCAGGGTGCGGTCCGACCGCGGCTTCCGCTACTGCAGACTCGCCCTAGGACTCTACTACCGAGGGACGGACCCCACCGGCAAGCATCTGCGGGACCGTTACTCCGGACAGGCGGCTCTGCTGGCAGACATGATCAGGAAGGCCGGCATCGAGGGCGTCTCGGCGGAGTACTGGTCGCCCGCACCCGGCTGGAAGAGCAACCGTTCCTACATCGGCGGCAAGCTGGCCTCCTTCGCCCCGGCGGAACTCGATGCCCTCGGCGACGCCATGGTGGGAGACCTGGACCTGCTCGCCGCCCAGGGCGTGCCCATCTCGATGTGGGGGCTGCAGAACGAGCCGATCTACAGGACGGCGTACTCCTCCTGCGTCTACTCCGGAGAGGAGTACCTCAAGACCTTCAAGGCCGTGGCACCCAAGGTCCGTGCCAAGTATCCCCACGTGATGATCCACGCAAACAGCGTCGACGGCTGGAGCGGCGCCGCGGGCAAGGCGATCAGGAGGGACGCCGACGCCCTCTCGAACGTGGACGCCTGGACCTATCACCGGGTCGGCGCGAACAGCGACGACCAGATCGCCGGCGACTTCACCTCGGGCGCCGAGGGAAAGCTCGTCTTCAACAACGAGTTCGAGTATCTCAAGGGCGGGACCTCGGACCGGCGCACCATCAACACCGCGCAGTCGATCATGAACTGGATGACGTTCCAGAACGCATCGACCTGGTTCTGGCTGCACGCCCTCAAGCCCACCACCAACGCCGAGTCGCCCGGCTACTCGCTGGGCTTCTGGCGTCCGCCGCATGACACCGACTTCGGCCACTACCCGCACATCAAGGCCGGGCACTGGGACTTCAACGATCGCAACTGGAACGCCGTCGCCGGATTCGTGCGGTACATGCCGTGGAACTCGGTCCGCTACGGCGTCGACGAATCGGCGATCCTGAAGGACCAGCGGATCATGGCGTGGAAGACCCCGGAAGGCAAGCCCGTCTTCGCCATCACCAACCGCTCCACGTCATCCTTCACCTACAGCATCGACACCCGGACATCGGACTCCTTTCAGGGCCACCGGTTCGGCCCGTCCACCCACAACAGGACGCTGGAAACCCGTAGGGGACCGAAACTCTCGCTCACGGTGCCCCCTCTGTCCGTCGAGTTCTGGGTCCGGACCCCCTGACGCGTCTGCGCGAACCGGAGCGGCGGTCTCTCACCCCGTCAACGGCCTCACGGTCCGATCGCGCCGCCATCGGTGGCGGTGACGTCCGCGGGCATCGCGAGGAAAGCACTCAGAGTCTCTGCGACAGATGACCGAGCGCCGTAGCCGGCCACCTCAGCCGACTACGGCGCTCCGTCACATCGCACACTCCGGATGCGAGAGCCGACGAACGAAGAGGCAGCACCCGGCCACAGGTGGCACACACGCGCTTCTGGAGGCATGCGCTCACGTCATGGGTTCGTGGCTCCCAGCCAGGAGGCGACGGATGCCGCGATGGGCAGGCCTGCCTCCAGTTCGATGAACCCGAACTGCCCGCCCTGATTGCACTCCAGGAACCACCACGTCCCCTGGTCGTCCTCCGCGAAATCAAAGGCCCCATAGGAGAGCTCGGCAACCTTCTTGTACGTCTCGACGAAGCGGAGGACCCTCGCAGGCACGTCGACGGGCTCCCAGCAATGCCCGGTATCACCGAAGCGGCCGTCCACCTGTTCCGGCCCCGCTACCTTACGCGCGGCCAAGTGGTCGTCACCGATGCTGGTCAGCCGGATATCCGCGCGCTTGGCGATGTACCGTTGCAGCATGGTGGGGCCGGCCGCCACACTCTCGAAATCGGCATCCGGCGGGACGATGGTCGTGCGCAGTTCCATCGGCGGGTCGCCCGGTGGTTTGCCGGATACGGATTTCGCGACCACTTGCCGGTACTGAGAGACGAAGTGCTGGGCCACGTTGGGACGTGTGGTGATCACCGTGGCCGGCACCGGGAATCCGTTGCGGTGAGCTATGACGAGCTGCCAGGGCTTGTAGCGCGCCCGCGCTGCCATACTGGGGTGGTTCATCCAGCGGGCCGCTGAACATTCCAGCATCCCGTACAGAGCATGCTCGGACTCGAGGGAAAGCCAGTCCGAGGGATCGGCGGCATGCGAGGCAGGCATACTGGGCCGACGTATCCAGACCGACCGCACGGAGTCCACGGCCACCAGGCGGGAATCAGTGGATATATAGCCGCGGAAATTTCCCCGTGCATATTCCGCATTGAGTCCCACCTCGCCGGGAATATCGCCGGGATCGAAGCGAAGGAGGGGAACGCTGCGCGCGTGCAGTTCGGCGACAACCATATCGGCCGTCACATCTTCCTTGCACGTCAGGATCAGTACCGTCATGGCGCACAGTCGCTCAGTCGTCGAAGTGAGTCGCGGAGCCGGCTGTCGACGTGGTGGTCCCGGCAGCTGCGAGCATCACCTTGTCGCTGATGGCGGGACGCCCGTCGGGCAGTACGTTCAGCTGGAGGGAGTGATCGTACGAGTAGTGCATCGTGACAGGTGACGACGGCTGGGACCGCTGCGCGAAATTCCAGGTGAACGGCTTCATTCTGACTCTCCTTGCTCATGCGGAGCCGGGCGCTGACAGGCTGTTGGCTCCACAACTCTCTTGGGTCGGTCATCCGGACTGTCCGCCGGCGGGGAGTACCGACCGGCATCCCGGACAGATCTCCAGGGTCGGATTCGCTACCCAAAGGTTTGAGCGAATCGGATGACCATTTTCTACAGTGCCGCCGCTTCTCCTCACAACCGCTTCTGAAGATTTCGTGCCATGTGACTGTGTGCAGCGGTGGAATGACGGGAAGGCGTCCAGTCATGTCGGACGGGTGCAGGCATGCGTAGTCCGGGCAGGCGAATGCAGCGCCGCGGTGATTTCCTCTGCGCGGCGACGTCATGTCATCGTCGATGCGATGCGAGGGCGTGAGAAAAGCCCATGGATCGGGCCCTGCGACTGACAATAGGCACGGCGCAAGTCGGCGGGGCCCGGCACCCGCACCTCCGCCGTAACGCGTTCCGGCATTGGGGGCAGGGGCCCAGCGGGACCTCCTCCCGGAAGCACTTCGAGGGAGAATGCAGGTCGACCGTGGGCCGGAAGTAGTCAGCTTCACGGGCCGAGGTCTTCACTGCGCGAACGCCCGGGTCGCTCCACCCTCGCTCGGTACGTCCCTGACGTGCCGTATGCCCGACTCGCCATGGGCGTTTCCCCGTCGAGCGGACTGGCGCCGCACGTTCTCTGCTCATCGGATCCCCTCCCGCACATCTTCGTGACGTGCTTCCTGTCAGGTGGGTGATGACGAGTCGGATCGGCCCGCATCCCGCGCCTTTGCGGAGCCTTTACTCATGGATTGACGAGTCGGTCCCCTGCGCCGGGCGCCCCCGAGGCGGAGACGCGCCCCCGCCCCGCCCTGCGACACCCATCGTCATCCTGACGTTCATCATCTTTTTCCAACAGAACCAAACATTCGGGCTCTCCCGCGTGCTAGACCTATGGGCGGGGCAACTCAGGGTGCGAAAGGCAGGTTTGTCGGCCCCTGCAGCACGGCCTCCGCAGCACGGGCTCCCGGCTTCTTCCGCTGCCATGCGCTGAGTCCTGATCGATGGGTTCTTCCTTCAGAGGCCGAACTCCCGGGACGCGTGGCAGCGTTGTGCACTGTCCCGAGTCTCATCGCATCCACGAACGCCACCGCGGTCCCAGTCATGTACCCGATGTGCACTGTCATGTCTCCGATATGAAGGAGTACCTTCGTGATTGCCCAAGGATCCCGCAGGCCGGCCGCCCTCGTGGTGGGCGCCGTGCTGGTGGCACTCACCACGGCCGCGTCCGCGACAGCGCACGGCCACGGCTCCGATCCGCTGCCCGCCGTCGCCCCGCACGCGGAGACACTCTCGCTGTATGACGACGAGGCAGGCGGCAACGCCAACGCGGACGACCCGGCGATCTGGCGCAATGCCGCTGACCCCGGTCGTAGCCTGGTCGTCGCCACCGCGAAGCAGGGAGGTCTGCGGGTCTACGACCTCGATGCCCGGCAGGTGCAGTCGGTCCCGGCGCCCCCCGCCGCGAACCCCGGTGACGCTCCGGGCCGGTTCAACAACGTCGATCTCATCCATCACTTCGGACTGCAGTCGGGACGAGCCGACCTTGCCGTGGCCACCGACCGTGGCCACGACCGGCTTCGTATCTACAGCATCGACCGGGACCGCTCCGGCGGCCCGCTCACCGACATCACTGATCCCGCCGCCCCAGCTGTGTTCTCCGGCAGCCAGGAGGAGGTCAACGGTCAACGCACCGCTTACGGCCTGGCCACCTGGACGGATGCGGCCACCGGACGCTCGTACGCCCTGGTCAGCCGCCGCGAGCGCACCAGCATCGCGCTGCTGGAACTGACCGCCGCCCCTGGCGGGACAGTCGGGTACCGCACGGTCCGCACCGTGGACCTGCCGTCTGCATTCCGGCTTCCGAACGGCAGGTCATGGACGCCGTGCGCCGAGCCCGGTGAACTGCCCCAGGTCGAGGGCATGGTCGTCGACCCGGCCAACGGCATGCTCTACGCCGGCCAGGAGGACGTCGGTATCTGGCGGTTGCGCGCCGACCTGACCGGTGCCCGCGAGCTCGTCGACAAGGTACGGGAGTACGGCGTCCCGGGAACGTATGACGAGGAGCAGGAGGAGTGCGTCACCGGTACCGATCCCGGCTACGGCGGCTCCAGAATCGCGGCGGACGTCGAGGGTCTGACACTGCTCACGGAGCCCGACGGCGACGGGTATGTGGTGAGCTCCAGTCAGGGGGACAACACCTTCGCTCTCTACGACCGCGAACTGGAGGACGACAACGAGTACGAGGGCGGCTTCCGCGTCGTCGGCGCCTCGTCGACACTCGACGGCTCCGAGGAGTGCGATGGCGCGGACGTACTCAATGCCCCTCTGGGCAACAAATACCCGCACGGACTGCTCGTCGTCCAGGACGGCCACGACACCCCGGCCGACGACGGTCGCGAGGCCACCGGGTTCAAGTTCGTGGACCTCGGCGAGGTCCTGGAGAGCGTGGACGACTGAGCCCGAGAGTGCCTCTTGGGCTGTAGCGCGACCCCACGGACGCCGTGCAGCGACAGCGCATCAGCGAGGCACTCACGGCGCCGCGGGCAGTCGCCTTCTGACTGATGGCGCCGGCGGGAGCGTCGGCACCGCCAACGGATGATGCCGCGCCCCGGATCTGTTCCTGACCGGGGCGCGGCGCGTGGTGAGGCTGCCGCCGCCGCGCCGGAGTGGCCGCATGTCACTCCGCGACCTCGAGCCCACGGTTCCGCCGCTCCTGGAACGTCTCCCATGCGAGGGCCCTTGCCGTGGGGTCGGAAAGCACGTCGTACGCGGTGCAGGCGAGGGCTTCCGCCGCGGCGAGCATGGCTGTTCGTCCGCGTTCGTCGCCGGCCGCGGCGGCGAACGCGGGCGTGTGATCGCTGTGGTCCGGTGGGAGGATGCGCAGGAAGGGGTGGATGGTGGGCACCCTGGTGCTCACATTCCCGATGTCGGAAGAACCCAGGAACACGTCGGGGTGCGGCTCGGTTGCTTCGATGCCGAGGCGGGTGAGATGCCGGGTGAACGCTTCCGTCAGCGACGGGTTGCTCTGAAAATGCGTGTAAGCGGCGCCCTCCTGCGCGATCGTCACTTCTGCGCCGGTGGCCCCGGCCGCTTTCCCGGCACAATGGGTGACCTGGCGCACCAGCTCATCCAGTGCCTCGGTGGTCATCGCGCGCAGGCAGAAGCGGCCTTCAGCAAGGTCGGGCAGGATATTGGTGGCCTTGCCCCCTTCCGTCACGATGCCCTGCACGTGCGAGCCGTTCGGCGTGCTCTTTTGCAGCTCGGTGAGAGCGTTGAACAGCTGGATCAGGGTGCCCAGGGCGTCGATTCCGTCGTCGGGGTTGCCCGTGGGATGTGCGGCGCGGCCGTGGAAGGTGATCCGCATTTCCACCATTGCGGTGAGCGGGGCCCAGGACCAGTTGTGCACCCCGGGATGGAACATCAGGGCTGCGTCCACTCCGTCGAACACACCCGCCTCGACCTGGGCCACCTTTCCCCCGCCGTCCTCTTCCGCGGGAGAGCCCACGACCAGCAGGGTTCCTTCGGCGCAAGGCAGCAGGTCGCGCAGGGCGAGTGCTGCGCCGAGCCCGGCGGCGGCGATCAGGTTGTGTCCGCAGGCGTGGCCCAGGCCGGGCAGGGCGTCGTATTCCAGAATCAGTGCCACGCGGGGTGAGTCACCGCTTCCGGCCCGGGCCACGAAGGAGGTGGGCAGACCGGCCCCGCCTCTGTCGACGTCGAACCCTGCCGAGGCCAGCTCTTCGCTGAGGACCGTGGAGGCCCGGAGCTCGTGATAGGAGAGTTCGGGGTGGGTGTGCAGTTCGAGGCTGACCTCCCAGAGCCGACGGGACAGGGCTTTGATGCGAGTACCGATGTACTCGTGGGGAGTGATCTGCGCGAGGTTCACCCGTGGGTCTCCCTTTTCGGGGCTCCGGCGTGCGGCCCGGGTCGGCAATCGGTAAGTGTGTGGGGGAGTCACAGCACTTTGGAGAGAAATGTCTGTGTGCGTTCGTGCCGGGGTGCGGTCAGGACCTGCCGGGGGTGTCCGGATTCGACGACGATCCCGTCGTCCATGAAGACGACAGCGTCCCCTGCTTCCCGTGCGAAGCCCATCTCGTGAGTGACGACGATCATCGTCATGCCGTCCTCGGCCAGGCCGCGCATGACATCGAGGACATCCCCGACCAGCTCCGGGTCGAGCGCGGATGTGGGCTCGTCGAAGAGCATCAGCTTGGGCTCCATGGACAGCGCACGGGCGATGGCGACTCGCTGCTGTTGCCCTCCGGAGAGCTGGCTGGGGTAGTTGCGTGCCTTGTCGGCCAGCCCCACCCGGCCCAGCAGCTGCAGTGCACGATCCCGTGCGGCCGCTTTGGGCTCCTTCCTCACCCGCAGCGGGGCCTCCATGACGTTCTCCACCGCCGTCATGTGCGGGAAGAGATTGAACCGCTGGAAGACCATGCCGATGTCGCGTCGCCTGCGCGCCACTTCGTGATCCTTCAGTTCGTGCAGCCTGCCGCTGCGCTCGCGATAGCCGACGAGGTCGCCGTCGACCGTGAGCCGTCCGGCGTTGACCTTCTCCAGGTGGTTGATGCAGCGCAGGAAGGTGGACTTTCCCGAGCCCGAGGGGCCGATCAGGCAGAAGACCTCTCCGGTGGCGACTTCCAGGTCGATGCCCTTGAGGACCTCGACCGGGCCGTAGGACTTGTGCACCCCCTGTGCCCTGACCATCGGCTCCGGCGACGAAGAGAGGGAGTTGGCGGCATTCATGAGGTGCCTCCGGTGGCGAGGGGCGCGCGCTGCGTCCCGAGCGCGGTCCGTATGCGCTGAACGGGTGTGGGCGGGAGGGAGCGGCTGGAGCCCCGGCCGTAGTGCCGCTCGATGTAGTACTGGGCAACGGTCAGCAGAGAGGTGAAGATCAGGTACCAGATGCTGACCGCGATCAGCGAGGGGATGATCTCGAATGTGCGCGAGGCGATGTCCTGGCCCGCGCGGGTGATGTCGACGAGGGAGATCGCGCTCACCAGCGAGGTGGTCTTGAGCATCGAGATCGTCTCATTGCCGGTCGGCGGGATGATCACCCGCATCGCCTGGGGCAGGACGATCCGGCGCATCACGTGTCCGCGGCGCATCCCCAGGGAAGCGGCTGCCTCGGGCTGGCCCTCGTCCACGGACAGGATGCCGGCTCTGACGATCTCCGCCATGTAGGCGGCTTCGTTCAGGCCGAGTCCCAGAACGGCAGCCGTGAACAGGGTGACCAGGTCGTTGTAGTCCCAGGAGTAGAAGGACGGGCCGAACGGTATCCCGATGGAGATCTTCGGCCACAGCGCGCCGAGAAAGTTCCATACGAACAGCTGGACGAGTATCGGTGTGCCGCGGAAGACCCAGATGAACAGCCAGGCCGCGCCCGAGAGCACGGGGTTGTGCGAGAGGCGCATCACCGCCAGAAGCACACCGCCGAGCAAGCCGATCCCCATGGCCAGTACCGTCAGTTCCAGGGTGGTCCGCAGACCGTGGAGCACGGAGGGATCGCCCATGATCCGTCCGACGGTGCCCCAGTCGAGACGAGGGTTGGTCAGTATGCCGTGGCCGAACATCGACGTGAGGACCAGGACTACGGCGACTCCGGCCCAGCGGCCGGGATGACGGACTGGCACGACCTGAATGTCCTCGGACTGGCCGCTGCGAGCGGTGTCCGGGGGAGCGAAAGACGTCACGGTTGTTCCTCGGATTGCGATGGCTCAGTGGGCAGCGGCATTGACGTCCGCGTGTGCGACAGCGCCGGACCGGACACCCCACCGGGTGAGGATCCGGGAGTAGGTGCCGTCGTCGATCAGCTTCTGCACGGCGCGCTGTACGGCTTCGGTGAGTCGCCCGTCCCCCTTGGGCACGACGATGCCCGAGGGGTCGACGGCATAGGCGGTTCCGAGCTGCTCGATCCGGCCGCGGGACTGTTTGACGGCGTAGGCGACGACTGAGGAGTCGGAGATCATGGCGTCGTCGCGACCGGCCACGAGTGCGGTCGTGACGTCCGTCTGCAATTCGAAGCGGTGGCCGTCGCCGGGGATGGCCGGCCGTCGGTGGGCTTCACACTCCGGGTTGCGCCGGTTCTTGATGTCGTCGGCGGAGACACTCCCGGTCTGGACGGCGACCTTCACACCGCACAGGCGGTCGGGGTCGATTCCCTTGGGGTTCCCCTTGTTGACCGCGACCGCCAGGCCTGCGGAGAAGTAGGTGACCATGTCGACCGACTTCTCACGCTCCTTGGTAGCCGTGAAGGAAGACATGCTCATGTCGTACTTCCCGGCCTGGATGCCCCCGATGATCCCGTCGAACTTGGCGTCCTGGAAACGTGCCCGCAGACCCAGCTTGCCGGCGATCGCCTTGCCCAGATCGACGTCCACGCCCACGATGGTCCCGTCGGGTTCCTTGTACTCCATGGGTGCGTAAGAGGCGTCGGTGGCGATGGTGAGGGTGCCGGACTTTTTCAGGTGCGCTGGGAGGGCCGACGCCAGCCCGGCGTCGGCCTCCACCCTGACGGGGCTGCCGGCGGAAGTGGGGCCGGAAACCGGGCGGCATCCGGTGACCAGTACGGATCCAGTGATGATCAGAGCTGCCGTCCACGTGCTGTACGTTCCGGTGGTCGTCACGGGCATGGTGTGTACTCCCGTTGGGGGCCGGTTGGGTTCAGTCGAGCCAGGGCAGGCGGAGACTGCTGCGTCATCCGTCGGAGAGGACAGCGCGGAACTGGGCGAGAGCATGGTTGATTTCGTCCTTCTCGATCACCAGAGGCGGCGCGATCCGGATCGTGCTGCCATGGGTGTCCTTGACCAGGACGCCGCGCCGAAGCAGGGCCTCGGCCACCTCGCGGCCGCTCCCGAACCGCGGGGCTATGTCGATTCCGGCCCACAGCCCCCGGCCGCGCACCGCGGTGATCGCTCCGCTGCCGCTCAATGAGGACAGTTCGCGGAGCAAGTGGTCCCCGAGTTCGGCGGCGCGCCGCTGGTACTCGCCCGTCCGCAGCATGGCGATGACCTCCAGGGCCACGGCGCAGGCAAGAGGGTTGCCGCCGAAAGTCGATCCGTGGCTGCCCGGGGTGAACACCCCGAGCACCTCCCGCGAGGCGACCACGGCGGAGACCGGGACCACACCGCCGCCGAGAGCCTTGCCGAGCACGTACATGTCCGGTACGACGCCTTCGTGCTCACAGGCGAACGTCGTGCCGGTGCGGCCGAGGCCGGACTGGATCTCATCGGCGATGAACAACGCCCCGCGTTCAGCGGTGATCCGGCGGACGGCCGCCAGGTACCCGGCCGGCGGCACCAGAACCCCGGCCTCACCCTGAATGGGCTCCAGCAGGACCGCAACCGTGCGGTCGTTCACGGCGTCGGCCAGCGCAGCCACGTCACCGAACGGGACCACGTCGAACCCTGGGGCATAGGGTCCGAAGCCCTCCCGGGCTGCCGGGTCGTCGGAGAAGCCGACGATGGTCGTGGTGCGACCGTGGAAGTTCCCGGCCGCGACGACGATCCTGGCCTGGTCGGCGGGTACGCCCTTGACCTGGTAGCCCCAGCGTCGCGCCGTTTTGATCGCTGTCTCCACCGCCTCGGCGCCGGTGTTCATCGGCAGCACCATGTCCTTGGCGCACAGCTCCGCCAGTTCGCTGCAGAAGTCGGCGAAACGGTGGTGGTGAAAGGCTCGTGAAGTGAGGGTGACCCGGTCCAGTTGATCTTTCGCTGCGGCGATGAGACGCGGGTGGCGGTGACCGAAGTTCAGGGCGGAGTAGCCGGACAACAAGTCGAGGTACCGGTGCCCGTCGACATCGGTCAGCCAGGCCCCCTCGCCGGAGGCTACGACGACCGGGAGCGGACGGTACGTCGGGGCGCTGCTCACTTCCGCGGCGGCCATCAGCGCGGCACCGCCCGGGACGAACTGTTCGGACATGGGTTCTCCGTACCTGTGTGGTGGCTGGTTCTTTGACAGCAGAGTCAAAGATAGAGATGCGCCCCACGTCAAGGGTGTGACCTCGCTCTTATTTTATTTCTCGTACCCGCCAGTTAAATAATCCGGTAGGCTGCGGTGCATGGCCCGCCCGAAGAACCAGACCGCTCGCCGCGAGCAGCTCATCCGAGCCGCCAGCCGCGCCATCAGTACCCAGGGGCTGGCCCGGCTCAAGGTCTCCGGTATCGCCGACAGCGCCGGCGTCACCCGCGGCTCCGTGCACTACTACTTCAGCGATCTCTCGGAGCTGCTCGTCCAAGTCCACAAGCGCGCGCTGGAGCGGTTCTTCACTCAGCGGGCGGCGGTGACCCAGGATCTGCCGGACGCCCGGGACCAGCTCGTCGAGTCGATCCGTCGCGGCATCCCGGACGGTCCTGACGACGAGCTCGCCGTGGTGCTGTGCGAATTCAACACCGCCATCCGGGACGAGCCGCTCTACTCGACCCTGGCGCAGAGCCGGTACGACCGGCAGGTCGTGATGTACAGAGCCATCCTCGACGTCGGCGTCGCCCAGGGCCACTTCCAGCTCTCCGAGCCCGCTGTCGACGTTGCTTCCAACATCGTTTCGCTGGAGGACTCGTATCTGCTGCACATCGTCTCGCGCAACGATTCACTGCCGCCGCGACGGGCCTTCGAACTCATCCTGAGCTACGCCCGGACGGCGACCGGCTGCCCTGAAGTCACCCCGGACCGCGTCTCGACCGGTCCGTCCTGATCCGGGCCGGCGCCCTTGGCCTGACGCAATATCCGGTGCGTTCATTGAGGGGATCGGCGGTCCAGGCCCCCACCGGGTGCTCGGCCGGAGGCAGCCACAGCTGGGACGCTGCGTGCCGGTGGCCTTGGCCTGCTCGCTCTTCCCGGTGGAAGCGCCCGCTGGGCCAGGCAACCTGAAGGAATGGGAACGGCGGCCGCTGGTAGAGCCCGATGGTGCTGCCGAAAAAGCAGGGCATCGCGGTCACTGACTCGATCCTCGCCTTCGGCGGCGGTATCCGACCGACTGGCAGCCCCGCCGCTGGACGCGGCCGGGGGAGGGGACGTGGAGGTGACCTTCCGTCGTGTCCCGGGCAAGGGCGTGCCGGCTGGCCGCGGTGTCTGCGTCGCAGTCAGGTCGGGTCGGGTCGGCCCGAAGGCCACGTCGCCCGGGTAGGCCTCCCTTCGGCGGGGGCTTCGTCCTCACCGAGCGGACGGCGAAACCATCCTGATGCGCGGTAAGGAATCCGCCATGCGAGATGGAATCCAGCAAGCGTTGACGAGGGCTGTACGCGCTGCCATCCTTCTGTACGTGAGCCAATCCGAGAATTTCGTCGTGCGTCTGCACGTCGATCTGCGACGCCAAGCCAGCGCCATCTGTGCCGTTGGCCGCTGAGTCGGTCGCGCTCGACTCTCTCACTCTTCTTCCCGCTCGGCACTCGAAGGTTTCCGCTGCCCTGTAGCGCGGTGATATCCGCCTTCGTCGTCCGTTTCTTCCGCCTTCCTCGAATCTCCCTCATGAGGTGACGAGGAAAGGCCGCACGGTGCCATCTGCTCGCCCGTGCGCGGATTTCTCGGACCGTGCTGTGCGGTTATTCGGCCCGCCCTTCACGTCGCCTTCCGCAAGGGACCCTTTCATGCCTGCAGCTCGTTCCAGACGACAATTCATGACCCTCCTCGGCGCCTCGGCCGCAGCGGTGAGCTGCGGCAGGTCCGCGGGCAGCTCATCCGGGAAGCAGGCCCGAAAACTCCGGTACCAGGGATGGGCGGGCCAGGTCATCGTGCCGGAGCTCGCCGAGGACCTGGGATATCTGGGTGATGTGAAGCTGGACTGGGTCGGCAACACGATCAGCGGTCCCCAGGACATCCAGTCCGCGGCCACCGGACAGATCGACTTCGGAGGAGCCTTCAACGGCGCGGTCGTCAAACTGGCCGCGAACGGCGCCCCCATCACGTCCGTCATCAGCTACTACGGATCCGACAAGCACGCGTACAACGGCTTTTACGTACTGGAGGACGGCCCGATCCGATCGGCTCGCGACCTCATCGGAAAGAAAGTCGGAATGAATACCCTCGGAGCCCACTCCGAGGCGATGCTCGACATCTATCTCAAGCGCCATGGACTGTCCCAGGGAGATATCCACAAGGTGCAGCCCCTGGTGGTGCCGCCGGTCAACACCGAACAGTCCCTGCGCCAACGCCAGATCCAGGTGGGCGTACTCGGGGACATCCTCCGGGACAAGGCCCTGGCCACCGGCGGACTCCGTCCACTGTTCACCGACTACCAGCTGCTCGGGGCGTTCAGCGCCGGAACGTATGTGATGACCGATCGCTTCCTGCAGCAGAACCCCGATACGGCCGCGGCCTTTGTCACCGGTGTGGCCCGGGCCATCGAGTGGGCCCGCAGAACGCCGCGCGAGGAGGTGATCGCACGGATGGAGGAGATCGTGAAGAAGCGCGGCCGCAAGGAGGACGCCACTCCCCTGAAGTACTGGAAGTCCTTCGGCGTCGCCGAGACCGGCGGCCGGATCACCGACCAGCAGCTCCGGTTGTGGGTCGACTGGCTCGCGGAGCGCGGCGACATCAAGCGGGAGAAGGTCAAGGTGTCCGGCCTCTACACCAACGAATTCAACGAGTACCGCCGGTCGAGCTCGTCGCCCGGCGCCTCGGCCCCCTCGGCGACGAAGACCCGGAGCTGATCCCATGACCGTCAAAATCGCCTTTGAGCAGGTCCGCAAGTCGTTCCCCGTGCAGGGTTCGGCGGGTAACCGTCAGGCCACCGAGCTGACCGCCCTGGACGGAATCGACCTGGAGATCTCCGCGGGTGAGTTCGTGGTGGTCGTCGGGCCCAGCGGATGCGGCAAGTCCACGCTGCTGGACCTGCTCGGCGGCCTCACCCGGCCCACGAGCGGGCGGATTCTCCTCGACGGAGAGCCGGTCACCGGCCCCGGCCTCGACCGTGGCATCGTCTTCCAGCAGTACGCCCTGCTGCCGTGGCGCACGGCCCGGGGCAACGTCGAATTCGGCCTGGAGGCCACCGGAGTACCCCGGCGCGAGCGCGCCGAACGCGCCAGGGAGTACCTGGAGCTGGTGGGCCTGGCCGGATTCGAGGACCGGCACCCGCATGAGCTCTCCGGCGGGATGCGGCAGCGGGTGGCGATCGCTCGCAGTCTCGCCTACGACCCGGATGTGCTCCTCATGGACGAGCCGTTCGCCGCCCTGGACGCCCAGACCCGGGAACTGTTGCAGAACGAACTCCTGCGGATCTGGGAACGGACCGGCAAGACGGTCGTCTTCATCACCCACGGCATCGAGGAAGCGGTCTACCTCGGGCAGCGGGTGGCCGTCATGACCTCCCGGCCGGGAGTGGTCAAAGAGGTCGTACCGATCACGCTCGACGGCCGCACCGCTGCGGACGACGTGCGTTCGAGCCCGGAGTTCGCGCGCCACCGGCATGAGATCTGGAGTCTCCTGCACGACGAAGTGGCCCGCGCCCAGCAGCTGGAGAAGGAGCGTGTCCCGGCATGAGCAGCGCCACCGGCACAACCACCGGGATCGCGGCCCCCACCGCCCCCGGCCCGGCTCCCCGGTCCACCGGCGGGCCACGCACCCCGAACCTCACGGACCCTCCGGCACCTGACGGACGCCGACGGAGGGCGACACCCCTCACAGACCGGGCCCGCGCTGTCGCTCGCCGACTGCCCGGCCTGCTGGTGCGCGGCCTCACCAAGACAGCGGCGATCGCCGCACTCCTGGCCGTCTGGGAGGTCGCACCCCGCGCCGGCCTGGTGGACCGCACGTTCCTGCCGCCCTTCAGCGAGGTGGCCGGCGCCTGGTGGGAGCTGCTGTCGGACGGGCAGCTGGCCGACAACGGCCGGACCAGCCTGGCGCGTTCGTTCACCGGGTTCGGTCTGGCGGTCGTCATCGGCGTACCTCTCGGTCTGCTGATCGGCAGATACCGGGTGGTGGCGGATCTGTTGGGGCCGCTGCTCGAGATCTTCCGCAACACCGCCGCCCTGGCGCTGCTACCCGTGTTCGTCCTGCTGCTGGGGATCGGCGAGACGTCCAAGATCTCCATCGTGTTCTACGCCTGCACCTGGCCGATCCTCCTCAACACCATCAGCGCCGTGCGCCAGGTGGACCCCACGCTGCTCAAGCTGGCGAGGTCCGTGGACCTGTCCGCCCCCCGGCTGTTCCAGAAGGTCATCCTGCCCGCGTCCATACCGACGATCTTCACGGGGATCCGGCTGGCCGGAGCCTATTCCGTCCTGGTGCTGGTGGCGGCGGAGATGGTCGGGGCCAAGGCAGGGCTCGGCTATCTGATCAACACCTCCCAGTACAACTTCGCGATCCCGCAGATGTACGCCGGGATCGTCACCATCTCCGTCATCGGCGTCACCTTCAACCAACTGCTCGTGGCCGTGGAACGCCGTCTCAGCTCCTGGCGCGTTCCCGAACAGAGCTGACGGTGCCCCCGGCGCCCCTGCCCGGGCGCCAGGACGACTCCCGGGCCCGCTTCCCGTGCGAGGCGAGCCTTCCGTCCGAAGCCCTGGTCCTGCCCCTCACCCTTCGACGACCCCACGCTGCACGACGTGGGCTCCCCGCCCCGCACGGGGCAGCTCGGCAGCCACCGCCGCCCCATTGGCCGGGGGCGCGGCCGGACACCCGCGCCCCGCCGCACCCCGCGCCGGGCGCGGAACCACCCCTCACCACCCAGCACCCCTGAGGACACCACCGAAAGGAACAGCCCCCATGACGACCAGCACCGGATTCGACATCCGCAGGATCGGCGGCCGGATCGGCGCCGAGGTCCTCGGCGCCGACCTCTCCGAGACCCTCGACCCCGCGATCGTCTCCGACATCAACACCGCGCTCCTGGAGCACAAGGCGCTCATCTTCCGCGACCAGCACCTGGACGACGCCGCCCAGCTCCGCTTCGCCTCCCTCTTCGGAGAGCTGACCACCGCGCACCCCACGGTGCCGTCCGTCGAGGAACAGCCCAGCATCCTGCCGGTCGACGCCGAGGAGGGCATCCGCGCCAACCACTGGCACACCGACGTCACCTTCGTCCGTACACCACCGAAGGTGTCCACCCTGCGCGGCATCGTGGTCCCGCCCTACGGCGGCAACACGCTCATCGCCGGCTCGGCCGCCGCCTACCGGGACCTGCCCCAGCCGCTGCGCGAACTGGCCGACAAGCTGTGGGCCGTCCACACCAACGACTACGACTACGCCGCCCCCAAGAACGACAAGGCGGCCGAGCACCGCAAGCGCTTCGTCTCCCGCAAGTACCGCACCGCCCACCCCGTTGTCCGCGTCCACCCCGAGACCGGCGAACGCGGCCTGTTCATCGGTGGGTTCGCCCAGAGCCTCATCGGCCTCGGCCCGTCCGAGTCCCGCGATCTGCTGCGGATCCTCCAGTCCTATGTCATCCGCCCGGAGAACATCGTGCGGGTCGCCTGGTCCCCGGGCGACGTGGTGCTCTTCGACAACCGCATCACCCAGCACTACGCCCCCGACGACTACGGCGACCTGCCGCGTCTGCTGCACCGGGTGACGGTCGCCGGCGACGTCCCGGTCGGTGTGGACGGCGAGCGCAGCTACGTCCTCGAGGGAGACGAGGCCGGCCACTACACCCCGGCAGTCGCCTGACGAACTGTCCCCCCTCGGCACCATGAGGGCGCCCGACCGGTGTGCACCGGCCGCACACCGGGCGGGCCGCCCACATGCGCCGCATCAGGCCCCCCGGTGTCCTGGCGACGACCTTGCGCCGACGTTCTCCTCCTCGTCACGCCGGACGACGGATCGGAGCGCCGTGCGTTCCGGGTTCGCGTTCCATAGGTGATGCCCTTCGCTGAACGAATGATCTCTATGCTGACGGCATGTTCGACATACCTCTTTCGGCACTGGAAGTCGCGATGGTCCAGACGGGCACCCGGGCCCTGGACACACTGCGCGACACCGCCCCCTTCGCTCAGGAGCTGGAACGGCTGGGCTATCACCGGATCTGGTACGCCGAGCACCACCACTCGCCCGCGATCGGTGCGTTCCCTCCCGTGGTGCTGGCCGCGCACGCTGCCGCCACGACCTCGGTGATCCGCCTCGGCTCAGGCGGCGTGCTGGCCCCCAACCACGCCCCCATCACACTGGCCGAGCAGTTCGGAACGCTGGCAGGCCTGCACCAGGACCGTATCGACGTGGGTGTCGGCCGCGGTCCCGGCACCTTCGACGAGGCCACCGCACGGGCACTTCGCCGCGGAGCGGGACCGGCGACGGACGCGGAGTACCGGGACGACGTGGCAGCGGTCCTGTCGTACCTGGTCCACGAAGTCGCGCTCGGCCCGCTGCCCGAACCGTGGCTGCTGGCCTCCAGTCCCGCGGGCGCCGCTCTCGCCGCGGAACTCGGCCTCTCGGTCGCCGTCGCACATCACATCCGGCCGGAGAACACCCACGCGGTCCTGGACCGTTACCGCTCGGCGTTCACCCCGTCCCGCTGGTGCGCGCAACCACGGGTGCTGGTCTGCGTGGAAGCGGTGTGCGCCGAAACGGAGGAAGAGGCCGCGTGGCGCGTCGGCCCCATGGACGTCGTCAAAGCCGGGCTCCTCAAAGGACTGAGCGAGACGCCCTTCCCCACGCCCGCCGCCGCGGCCGCCCACCCGTTCACGGCGGGGGAGCGGCAGGCGCTGGCTGGCTTCCGTGCGCAGCAGGCCGTCGGGACACCCGAGACCGTCGTCCACCGGCTCTCCCGACTGGCCGCCGAGACGGGAGCGGACGAGCTGATGCTGACCACCCCCGTCCACGACCTCCGCGACCGCATCCGTTCCTACGAACTCATCAAGGAGTACACCGGGACGACGACAGCACCGTAGGAACAATGGCGAAAGACCCTGGTGCGGCCGGGTCCCCGCCATGGCACTGTCCTTCCATGGTGACTTCGACATGTGGGCGGCGCGGACGGACTGCCGCCGTAGCCGTGCTTCTGAGCACTGCTTCCTTATCCTTGACAGCCTGTGGTGAACAGAGCGGTACAGAGGCCGTGGCCGGGGCCCCGAGCCCGTCCGCGAGTGCCGACACCCCGGGCGCCTCCCCCTATGTGGAGCCCGGAGTCGTCGATGGCGCCCCGCACAACGGCGACAACAACGCCTACCGCCGCCCGGGCGCCATGTCCCCAGCCGGCGCGAAGGCCGCACAGAAGGAAGCCGACCGCATCGAGCCCGTACTCGAGCGGCTGTGGAAACAGAGGACGTGGGACCCGAGCAGCGTGCGTGCCGCGCTGCTCGGGCTCGGGTACGAGGAGGAACGGACGGGGCCGAAGGGGGAGCGGCGCGGCGGGACACTCACCGTGCGGGAGATGCACACCCGCTCCGAAGACGGCGACACCGTCACACCCGAAGGCGCCCTGGTCGGCCTGCGCGTCCACGACGACGCCTGCGTGACGGCATTCGTGCAGAAGACCAACTATCAGGTCGAGGTCAACGGCCCGTTCATGGAAACCGGCTGCCTCGAGCCGCCCTCCGGCCACTGACGCACCCGGCCACCTCCGCCGGATACGCAGCGGCCGTCGTCGGCCGGCCGGAGTCAGGTGCCGGTGACGCGGACCGGATTGGCGTCATTGCCCTCGGTGCTCAACAGCACCACTGTGGAGGCGGGGCCGAGGCCCAGAGCGGTGCGTCGCACATCGGCGCCCTCGCCCCGGAGCGCGGCACGGACACCGGCCAGCGGGGCGGCGCCGCACGGGCCGGGGGAGAGGCCGAGAGCGGTCAGGCCAGCGGCGGCGCGGTCGCTGTCGGCGTCGGTGACGGCGACAGCGGCATCCAGCCCGTCGCGCAGGTGGGGCCAGGCGAGACTGGAGGGAGTGCCGCAGTTCAGCCCGGCCATGGTGGTCTCGCCGGTGGTCACGCTGACCGGTTCGCCGCACAGGAGGCTGTCGAGGACGCACGAGGCGGCCCTCGGCTCGACCGACAGCAGCGCCGTTGCCGGCTCCGCGGCGCGGCTGCGGTAGTGGGTGACGACGGCCTGGGCCAGGGATCCCACCCCGACCGGGACGGCGACCAGACCGGGCGGACCGGCGTCGGCCGCCGCGAGCTGCTCGTCGATCTCGGCGCAGAGAGTGGAGTAGCCCTCGACGATCCAGCCCGGAATCCGCTCGTAACCCGGCCAGGCGGTGTCCTGGACCAGTACCGCCCCCGGTGCGGCGGCAGCTTCGGCCGCCTGCCGCACGGCCGTGTCGTAGGTTCCCGCGACCAGTGTGACCTCGGCCTGCTCGGCGGAGATCGCCGCCGAGGCCCGGGGATGCACCCCCTCCGCGACGAATACGTGAGCGCGCAGACCGAGCCGGCGTGCCGTCCGGGCCACGGCCCGCCCGTGGTTGCCGTCGGTCGCGGTCACCAGCGTCACCGGACCGGGCGCGGCGCCGTCGCCGGCCTTCGACCGCTCGGCGAGAACACGGTGCACCGCCCACGACGCCCCCAGCGCCTTGAACGCGGGCAGCCCCAGCCGGGAGGACTCGTCCTTGACGAAGAGCCGTCCAACCCCCAGCTCATCGGCGAGTACGGGGAGTTCGATCAACGGGGTCGGCGCGTAGTCGGGCAACGAAGCGTGGAAGTCCCGCACCGCGGCAGGGGCGGGCGGACAACTCCAGGTCCGGGCGGCGGGGCGTGCGAACCACGGCAAGGTGCGGCTGTCAGAGGTCTCCGGCGTCATACGGACAGCGTGCGCCGCACCCGTCCCTTCGGGCCGGCGCATGTGTCCAAGGACACCGGCGCATGTGTCCAAGGACATTGCGCATGGGCCGCTCGGATCTTCCCGTCGTGTCGAGCGGGGGAGCAGGGGAGCAGGCTAAATCACCGGAAGGCCCCGTACGCGCTCCGCTTACGATCGACAGTATGATGATCGACACGTTCGGTCCGCGTTGACCGGTGTCCATCGCCCTGGTGATGATCTGGTGCGAGGGCCGGATCATTGATGCTCCCGCTCCACTTGTCGGCCTGGACGGGGGCAGTTCGGTGAACCAGACACTCAAGTGGCGGCAAGCACCGCCGTTTTGTGGAGATGCCCTGCCCTCTGACGGCCCCGGACGGCCAGGCCGGTATCACCAGGAAATGCGATGCGGGGCGATTCGCGCTCTCTTTCCTCCCGAGGCGTGAAACGGTACTTCGCTGTGCATCATTCTTCCTTGTGCCAGCGCTCGGCAGGAGCAGAAACTAGTCGTGCCCGGCGCGAGCTGAAGTCTCCACCCGCCCCGGATGTCGCCGCATTTCTCATGGGCGCATTTCCCGTCGGCGTTTCTTCCGTGCCGACGCGTGCCTGCTGACAAGACCAAGGGGAAAGTCATGGCAGCGATTGCCGGTACGGGACATCGAACGGCCCACTGTCGGAGAGGATGCGGAGGCATGGCAGACATGACGGAACACATGGGCGATGGCATCGTTCCTGGCGACCCGTGGGCGGGGGTGGATGCGGACCGGCTCGCGAAGGCAGCCATACAGCAGGGCGAGCGCCCGGTGCCGGGCGTGCAGGACATGGCGTCCTACCTGGCCGCCCAGGTCTCCGACACCGCTCACCGGGAGGTGATGGGCCCCCTCCTGGACGGCCGGGGAGCCTGCGGGCTCATCGTGCGGCGGGGCGCGGTGCTGGCCTCCTGGGGAGATCCGGAACGTGCGGAGATGGCCTACAGCGCCACCAAGAGCGTCCTGTCGCTGGTGGCAGGTCTGGCTTTCGACGACGGGCTGCTCCGCCTGGACGAGCCGGTCTGCCGGGCGGTGTCCCTGCCCCACTTCGCCGACGCGCACGGGCAAAGGATCACTTGGCGCCACCTGCTGGACCAGACCAGTCAGTGGGAGGGGGAACTGTGGTCCAAGCCCACCTGGGTCGACGCCCAGAGCACACGCGAGGGCACGGAGTCGGCCGGCGGCCCGCCCGGAGAAGGATGGGCCTACAACGACGTGCGGGTGAACCTGACCGCCCTCGCCCTCACCGTCCTGCTGCGCCGGCCGCTGCCCGAGGTGCTCGGTGAGCGCATCATGGAACCGATCGGTGCCTCGTCCACCTGGTCCTGGCACGGCTATGCCGACTCCCTCGTGGAGTTGGACGGCCGGAAGGTCCCCGTCGTCTCCGGCGGCGCACACTGGGGCGGCGGCCTGTGGATCAGCGCCCTCGACCTGGCCCGCATCGGACAGCTCTGTCTCCGAGGCGGGCAGTGGGGGGACCACCGGCTGCTCTCCACCCGCTGGATCGATGCGATGTGGCAGCCCTGCCCGGTCAAGCCCAACTACGGGCTGTCGTGGTGGCTCAACGACGACCGCACCGTCTGGCCCCAGGCCCCCGCGACCGGCCGCTGCGCCCGCGGCAACGGCGGCAACCACCTCTTGTGGGTCGACCCCGCCCGGGACCTGGTCGTGAGCTCACGCTGGGGAGCGGAGGTCGAATCACTCCTCACCGAGGCGTCCCACGCCATCGAGCCGACACCGGCGGCCTGAGACCGCCCTGCCCCGGCGTCTGCGGGTGTACCGGACGGCCCGGGCCGTCGTCGAATGGCCGGACTCAGCGTCCTCACCGCCGAGCAGGTGAGGCGCTGGATTCTCTGTGCGTGACCCAGCGGCGTGGGTTCTGCAGGGCCGTCATCGCGGGCCCTTCCGATGGACCAGCACCGCGATGCCGATGAGGGCCGCGACGCACAGGATGGTGGTGCCCAGGCCTGCGGCCCAGATGCCGGGCCACTGCTCGTTGACCCAGCCGCTCTCCCCGATCCCCGTAGCGCGTGTCGCGTGGCGGCGCTTGGGCGGCAACGCCGTCAGCGCGAGCATGCACGAGAGTACTGTCCCGCCGCCGCAGGCCGCGGCGCCCGTTGCCCATGTCAGCGCACGGAGGCGTTCGGTCTTCCAGCGTGAGGCGGCCTTCGCCGCCGCGATGGCGGCGGCGGTCAGTGAGCACGGCAGCAGCAGCCCGACGGTAACGGCGAATCCGTAGCCGCCGCCGGGCCAGTGCGGGGCGATGTCACCCCACGCCGACTCGCCCACCACGAGTGCGGCGACAACGAAGGCGAGGAAACCCACGACCATCCCCAGCAGGGCCAGGCAGCCCCCCAGGGACATCCGCTCCGCCGACTGCGCTGCCTTGCCGCCGCGTGGTCCTGCAGGCGGTACGGGGAGCGAACTCGCACTGGCCCTCCGCCGTTTCGGCTTCGCCGACCCACCCATGCCCTGCCCGCCTGCCTTCCGTCTCTTGTCGTTCCCCCGCGGGAACGCAGGTACGACGATGCCGCTGCACACCCTGTGCGATGGTAAGTGGTCGAACAATTGGCTTCTCCAGAACGGGCTTGAACTGCGTGCAGTCCGCACACTGTCCAGGGGTGAGGACCAGGGACAGCGGACGACAGCGGCCGCCCGCGCTCAGGTGGAGCTTGGTGGTGAACCCGCCACGCGAGCGGCCCAGGCCCTCACCTCCCTCACCACCTCCACCAGCCGGCCGTGAAGGCTCTGCAACGGCCTCTCGTCCTGGTGTTCTGCCGTTTCGGCCCCCTTTGAAACAGGAGCCGGCGGCAGGTCTGTGCGGGCACCGGCTGCGTGCTGATGCGCACGCATGACCGTGGAGTCGACCGAGATGTCCCAGTCGATCTCACCCGCGGCATGAGCCTCGGCCTGGACCTGCTGCAACAGCCGTTCCCAGGTGCCATCGGCCGACCACAACCGGTGCCGTTCATAGACGGTCTACCAAGGGCCGAACCGTTCGGGCAGGTCACGCCACTGCACACCGGTCCGCACCCGATGCAGAATCCCGTCGATGACCTGCCGGTGATCCCGCCACCGGTCGCAACGCCTGTTGCTCACTGGCAGGAACGGCCGCAGCCGTTCCCAGTCCGCATCGCTCAGATCACCCCGCCCCATTTTTGCCGATATCCCTGTACGAAGTGCGCAGCGTCCCCAGTGGCCGCGGGCAGTAGGTCAGCAATGGGTTCTCCTTGAGTCATCGTGGCGTGAACAGTCAGTCCGCTACAGGCTCAAGCCGCCGCCCTCGGCCGGTGGCTTCACGCCTTCCCAAGCCGCCGTTCATGAAATCGCTGTCCCGGACAGACGCTTGACCAGCCCGGACACCACGAGTCTGTCCGGGACATCCCGCCCTCATTGCCTTGCCCGGTTGGGGACCGCAGGCTTTTCCCGACCAACTCAGCCAGCAGGCACACACCTCCTGTGCTCACTACAAACGCCTGCGGGCGGGCACTCTCTCCCGGGGCGGAATCGGAGGTTCATTCCAGTGAAACTGCGTGGATCACGGAAACCATCGCTTGCTCTGTGTGCGATCGCGGCTGCGACGACGATGCTCCTTGCATCTCCGGCAAGCGCCGGCACATGGACCAACTCCATCTCCACCAGTTGGGGCTACATGTCGGGATACATCTCGCACGGCGCGCCATCCAACACGGGATGTTCGTACGCGAAGGTCAACAGCGCGCAGGGTCGCCTCCTGGAAGACAAGGTGCGGGACCTGTACGGCGTCATCGGCTACCTGCAGTACACCGACTGCGCCACCGGGCAGATCAAACACAAGAAGATTGGCCTGGCCGTCAACAGCAAGGTCTCCCTAGACACCAGTCCCGTTTACAACGCCAAGCTTCCCAGATTCATGATGTGCAAATGGACGGAAGATGGCGGCGGCTGGATCGATTGCCGAACCTGAAACCGGAGGACAACGTGAAAGCCAAGATCTTTAAGACGTTCACCGCACTCGGCATCGCCGTAGCTACACTCCTCCTCACCACGACATCAGCCCACGCCTACTCCCGCTGGTTCGGCTTGTACACGGGAGACACGGGACTGTTCACCGGAGGATGGGGACAGGGGCGCCTGCACAGCAGCGCCGACGACTTCTCTCGCTGCTCCACACTGTGGGTGGCCGAAGGACGGATCTGGGACCAAGACGCGGACGGACATGGCGTAATCGCCTGGCTCGCCTACACCGACTGCGCCACCGGGGAGCGGAAGTACTTCAAACTCGGCAGCGTAGGGGGTGACGGGAACGACGCCCCGCTGACCACCGCTTCCGTCTACAACGCCAAGCACCCCACCATCATGATGTGCCTCTACAAGGGAACATCGCAGATGAAGTCCTGCGCATCCAGTTGGTAGCGCGCCACCACTCAAGCCGCCTCGGCAGGAGGGTAGTTCCGGCCGGACAGTCGCGAGCCACGGCAATCCTCACGCATGAGGGAAGTCGTGGCTCGCTTCCTATTCAGCGCTGGCGGGGGTATCCCCTCCCGCGCCGGGACGCCTTCCACTGCCATCCTCCTCGACACCACCTGCACCGCAACCAAAATCGCCACCCTGCTGCGCACCTGGCCTGCCGGCACCTGACAGTAGTGTGGCCCGGCCCGGGCGCGTGAGGAGCTTCAGCACGGAGCGGAGCGCTGACGCCGGCACGGTGCCCTTCGCATCCGCTTCTGGAACAGCGGCACCATGCTGACCTCCTTCTAGGCCTGGACATCGGCCGCTCCGGCACCAACCGCCGACTCCTCCCCGACCAAGACTGACAATGCGCGACTACGTTGCGATTCGCCAAGCCGACGCCGCAGCCCTGGACGGCGACAGCTGCGATCCCGCAGCGCCGCCCTACCGCTCCACGCGGTGGAACGAGGCGGCAAGGCCCGATTCGCAACAGATCCTAGGTGGCTGGTTGCGCGCGAATGACCAGCACGTCGAGGTGCTTCTCGTCAGGTCACACGGGCATGCCAGCCCATTCTGCGAGCGTGACAAGGAGGTTGAGAGCACGTCGGGGGCGCACGCCGCCAGGGGGAAGCCCTCCGGGCCTTCGGCAAGGTAAGTCAGCGTCGCGCGGGCGGCGGCTTCGGCATCAGCAATGTGCTGGCCGGCCACGACAGGAACAGGTTTGCCGGTACCGGAGACGAAGGCCTCGGTAAGCAGGAGGTTGGCTTCTCCGGCGGTGAAGCGCTGGGACTGAGTGGTCGCGATCGCCCGTGGAGCGAGGGTGTGCAGGCGGGAGAGAATCCAAGCGGTCTGGGCGACTCCAGTGGCCAAGGCTCCGGCACCAGCACCGGCCGACCAGGGCCGGTTGCCCTCCCCGGTGCGTGCCCGGCCCAGCCAGTGCCACTCATCGCTTCTCGGTCCCGGGACTGGGACGGCCATGGGTGCCTCCACGGCCAGGACCGTGCGTCCGTCCTCTGCCAGAGAGCGAGCCAGAGCCTGAACGGCTCCCTCCGGGTCTTCCCCCATGGGAAAGTACGGAGCGTTCCGCCGAGTCGACGGCTGCCCAGGCGAACTTGGACGGCGATCTCACCGAGCCAATGTCCACACCTACGACACGCATTTGAATCCGATCCTCTCCGTCAAGCCACCGGCATACCCAGCGCTTGTCTGGTGGTCGCTGCCTCCAATGCTCGTTGAACCTGGCCCTACGCAGGCAGGGATCGTTCTCATTCACCTTCGTGGGAAACCCCAAGACCCATGAGGCACAGGCCGCTCAGCCGACCCGGATGGCGATCGAACGGGTTCAGGCAGTGCAGTCCAGAACGTCCTGACGACGTGAGCTCATCCGTCCGTCTACGCCCGCAGGTTCCAGACCCCTCTGCGGATGCGGGCCGGTGTCGCTTGTTCGGCGAGGCCGATTCTCCCAAGGGCTGCCGGAGCGCCAGCGGCCGGGCGAGGCGGAGCTGGGTGTGGGCGGCGATGACGAGCCAGATCCAGCGGCGTAACCCCGCGGCGACATCGGCGACGGCGAGGGCGCCGTTCACGCAGGGCGACTCCCGGTGAGGAACTCGGCGGTGCCGGTCACCTCCAAGGCGCGGGAGACGCCGGTTGGAGCCGACTATGCAGGATGAAGCGCACCTCGGCGTGGGCAGCTTCACGCCGTGGCCACAGCAGGGTATTGCTCCCGGAGGAGTCGTGAGCGTCACCTCCTCCAAGTCGATCCGAACGGCCGTTGGGTGGGCGTCCAGGCAGAATCGCAGCGACCCGGCTCTGGCTCCGATCACGAACCGCCGGGTACGCCGTAGGCGGTTTCTTGGATAGATGCTCGTATCCCGGCGACACTCTAGGCAATTTGACTAGAGTGCGGGCATGACTGGGAAGACCATCCCGATCCTGCCCTGCCATGCGATCCAGCCGGTGGTCGACTTTTACGCCGCGCTGGGCTTCGAGACGACCTTCCGTCAGAAGAGTCCCTATCCCTACGCCGTTGTCGAGCGTGGCCCTGTCCAGCTGCAGTTCAGCGGCATCAAGGGGTACGACCCAGTGGGGTCCTACTCCGCCTGCTACATCGTCACGGATGACGTGGACGAGATGTATGCGACGTTCCGTGAGGGGCTCAAGGCGGCATACGGGAAGATCCCCACCCGCGGGCTGCCGCGCATCGGGCCACTGAAGGACATGTCCTACGGCATGCGGCAGTTCCTGATGACCGACCCCGGCGGCAACAGCATCCGCGTCGGCCAGCAGATCAGTGAGGACCAGAGACTCCGGCCGGTACCCGAGGAAACCTTCGCACGGGCAGTGCACATAGCCGATCTATTCGTCGACTCCAAGGAGGATCTGCCGGGCGCCGCGAAGGTCATCGACCACGCACTGCGGTCGGAGGACAAGCGCCCCACCCCCGCACAGTATCTGCGCCTGCTGGTGCTGCGGGGGGACATCGCGCAGCGGCTCGGCGACGACGCCCTCGCTGCGCGGCTGCTGACGCAGGCCGCTGAACTCCAGCTCACCGGGGAGGAAAGGGCGTCGGCCTCCGAGAGTTTGGCGCGGCTCGCCGAGCTACGGTCTTAGCGTGTGTCCGGTGAGCCACCCATAACCCGCCGGACAGTCCCCAGCCGTGGCATGTCCCGCCAGCCGAGACCGTGGCGGCCGCGGTTCCTGCCCGGTTCTCCGACCGGGGCAGTCTGCCCCGGTCGGCCGGAGGGGCCGGCGGGATCAGGAGGGCGAGAGCACCATGGGCTACTGCGGCGAGATCGCGGAGAACAAAGGCCTACCGGGCCGTGGGCGGTGAGGTGGTCGGCGAGCGCGGTGAGTTCGGCCGGAATGGTGACCTTGCCAGGCTCGCCGGTTCGTACACTGACGAGGGTGGGGGACCATACGGCTACCAGGATCGATGCACGTTCGGCACCCGCCTTGCGTCGGTACGTCGGCTCGTATGTCGGTTTCGACCTTCGCGGGTTCCCGGCGGGGGTGCACTGCGGTCCGCCGGGCCGCGTGCTCACTGCGGTGATCAGCCTGTCCGACCCTTTGGAGGTGGCGGCGGGCGTCGACGACCGGTCACCGGTCACCCGATTCGCCAGCGTGGCCGGCGGTCTGATGTGCCGGTCCGTCGCGATCCACCACGACGGACGTCAGCAAGGCGTGAAGGTGTCGCTGACACCGCTCGGGGCCCGGGCCGTCTACGGCATGCCCGCCGCTGCGCTCGCCCACCGACTGGTCCCACTCGACGAGCTTCTCGGAGCGCTTGGCATCGAGCTGGTCGACCGGCTCCGAGCGGCGACGACATGGGCCGCACGGTTCGCCGCGCTGGACGAGTTGCTCCTGCGAGCCGTCGGCCGCGCCGCCGGCGTCGACCGCGTGCCCCGGGTGCGCCCCGAGGTGGCCGAGGCATGGCGCCGTCTCGTCACCGCGCGGGGCCGCGTCCAGGTTGGGGCGGTCGCCGCAGAGCTGGGCTGGAGCCGTCGGTACCTCACCGAGCGGTTTCGCGGTGAGGTGGGCCTGTCGCCGAAGACCTTCGCCCGCGTTCTGCGCTTCGAGCACGCGCACGAACTGGCGACGGCGCACGACCCGCTCCCGTGGGCCGATGCGGCGACCGTCTCCGGCTACGCCGACCAGGCCCATCTCGTACGGGACTGGCGCGAGTTCATAGGCCGATCGCCGACGGCCTGGCGTCGCGGCGAAGTCCTCCTCGGGAGTGGGTAGTCGCCAACTGGCTGCCCATCGCGTCCGCTTCCGTTCCCATTTCTTCAAGACCACCCGATCGCCGTCCTGTGACGATCGTCGGCATGAGACTCGTCAACCACGAACGCAGCGCCATCGACCTGCGGACAACCCCCGTGCACCTCGGGCTGGGATCGACAGCGAAACCCATCGAGGGCTTCGCATGGGACCCGGAGGTGCTCCAGGCCTACAGCGCCGCGGTCGCGGCGGACGGCGCCGAGGGCCGGATAGTGATGATCTTCGAAGGCGACGGCCCCGGCGACCATTGGGAGCGCCACCCCGCCGGCGACGAACTGGTCGTCTGCCTCAGCGGGTCGGTGACGGTCACCCGCGACATGGACGGGGTGCCCGACCGCGTTGTGCTCGGGCCGGGCGAGGCCACCGTCAACCCGGCCGGGGCATGGCACGCGGTCGACATGGCAGGGCCCGCGTCCATCCTGACCATCACCGCCGGCCTCGGCACCGACCACCGTCCCCGCACCGACGCCCGCGCGACCGAACACGTCGGCACGCCCGGCCCGCAAACGCCGTGACGACACGCGTCGCGTGCTTCGGCGACAGCCTCACCCGCGCGCAGCTCAGCGTCGACTACCTCAACTTTCTCGAACGACGCCACCCTCCCGGCGCCGTGCAGCTCGCCCGCTTCGGCGCCAACGGCGACTTCGCCTACAACCTCTCGCGGCGCCTCGATGCCGTCGTCGCGGACCCGCCCGACGTGATCACCGTGTTGATCGGGACCAACGACGCCCGAGCGAGCCTCGCCGGCTACCCCGTCGAGCGGGCCATGAAGCGCAAAAAACTCCCCAAGCGCCCGTCGGCCGGCTGGTTCCAGCAGTGCCTGGGAGCCGTTGTCGAACGACTGCAAACGGAGACCGACGCGACGATCGGTCTGCTGTCGCTCCCGGTCCTCGGCCAACAACTCGACGGAGCGGCGGCGCAGGCATCGCAGGCGTACAGCCGGTTGATCGCCGAGGTCGCCACCACCAACGAGGCGACCTACCTCCCACTCCACGAACGCCAGACCGAGGAACTACGCCAAGCGGACCCACCGCAGATCCCGTACCGGGAGCCGACGCCCGCGGCGAGCATCGGCATCCTCATCCGGCACACCGTGCTGCGCCGCAGCCTCGACACGATCTCGCGGCGCCGAGGTCTCGTACTCACGACCGACCACATCCACCAGAACAGCCGCGGCGCCGCCCTTGTCGCCGAGGCCATCGACACCTGTCTGCCGACCCAGAGCGCGTAGACGGCGTCGACGCCGGGGCGGGCAAAGCGTTCCAGCGAGCGGACGGAGGCGCGGAGCGGGCCAGGAGCATAGGGGTAGAGGTGCCGCCCTCGGCGACCGCTGCGCGACGACGATCCCGCCTTCGTGAAGAAGACCGCCAAGGAGATCGGCGACGTCACTCTCCGGCGCGGATCACCGACCACGCCCTGGGGCTGGCCACTTTACCCACGGCTCGTTCCTGCGCGTCGTACACATCGGTCTGTACCACGACGGAGGAGCTGGAACGCGATCTGGGACGAGATCATCCAGGCCCTCGGAACCGACTGGGACGGCTACACCTTCGTCTCCTCCGTCGGCTGGGCCGCCTGACCCACCCCGCACACGCACGAACGGCCCGGAGCCACTCCAATTGACTCCGGGCCGTTCGCCATCACGGTAACCGAACGGGCGCATCCTCGTGCCGCCGCCGGAGCCACGCCTCCGGCGCTGACGAGGCCCCTCTTGCCCCTGATGGAGGTCAGTTGCCGATCTCGGCCCATCCATAGTCGAGCGAAGAGTTCACCGAGGTGCAGTACGCGTAGGACCAGGTGCCGCTGCCGACCCGCTTCCACTGGCCAGGCACGGTCCGGCCGTTCTTGCACTTCGCCATGGCCCGGAAGTAGCGGTTGCCGTCCGCGTAGCTGCAGTAGGCGCCGAACGTGTTGGAGTCCGGCCACGACTGACAGTTGGGCGCTGCGTTCGCCACGCTCGCGGAAGCCTCCGCCGGTGCGGCGGAGGCGGCGTTCGCGGCCATGGGCTGCACCGCCAGTACGGCGAGGAGGGCACTGCCCGTGAGGATGCGTCGGATGTTCACAGTTTCTCCCTGGTCTCGTTCATGGACTCGTCGCCGTGCCGGCGACAGGACTGTGCGGCCCTACGCTGCGGGGTCTCTCCTTGTTGAGACCGCCTCGGCGCTGACAGTGGCAGCTCTTCGGGCGACGTTCCACGAGTTGACCGTGTCCCGGACAACCTGGAGGTTGTCCGGGCTGGTCAGGGCCTTGTCCGGATTGCCTCCCGGACAGCGGGGACATGGCGAAATCGGTCTTCTCGCTCGCGGACGGGGGCTCGGGCTCAGTCCCGAGCGGCGTGCCGAGGTACTTGCTTCCCAGGCCGACCGTCAACCCCATGACCCGGGGCACTGTCACTCCGTGGTCCGCAGGTAGATGCGAGCGAAGCGGACCGGAATCGGGGGCGTTGGAATCCGGTACGGGAGGAACCTTGACCGACCTGCACGAACCGCTGGAACCGCTGGAGAGCTACCCCGACGCACTGCCCCCGCACCGCCAGCGCGGCGAGGTGAACCTGGTGGGCCTGCTCAACGTCTGGGACGACACCACGCGCCGGGAAATCGTCGAAGACGGC